>NZ_CAWLMI010000040.1:0-96582 GCF_963862045.1 Aeromonas sp. 159
TCCGGCCCCCGCAACCAACTTTCTGAACGTTACCTTCCTGTATCGCCAATCATTGAACAATCCTTCTTGATGCTCGTCACCATCTGGTGATTGCTGCTATTTCTGACGCTTTTTCAAGACCAAAACTGGTCGTATCAACCATTTGTTGGGTATCATCAGGTATCTCTTCATGGATGAGGCACGCGCCTGTGATCACTCCCTTCACCTATCTTCCTCCTGCTATTGAAAGCCGGGATGCCACGCTGGCCGAAGCCCTTGCCCAAGGGCTGCCGTTGCAACTGCTGCTGATCGCCGAAGAGCAGAAGGAGTCTTTACTTTCGCTGCCCGCTCTTGCGGGTCTCCATACCCAGCTTGCGCTGGGGAAAAAAGCGCCCTTTACCCTGATGCACGGCAATACCCTGTTGCAGGTGATGTTTGTGGCCGGCAGTGTGACGCGGGATCACCGCCTCTATAAACAGATCAGAGGCTGGATTGCTCCTCTTTCTGGGCTCAATGTGGAGCGGCTCGGGCTGCATCTGGAAGGTTTTTCTCCCTCCGAGCGAGTGATGCTGGCCGAAGTGATGTTGTCAGCCCTGCTTGCCGCCAATATTTCGTTGCCCACCAGCAAGCGACGCAGTGAAAGCAGCTGGAGCTATCAGCAGATCAAGGTTTCACCCGCAGTGGTGCTGGACTTGGCACGCCTTTACAGCGAAGCGGGGGGCAACGGGCTGGCTCGCCATCTGGCGGTGTTGCCTGCCTCCGAGCTGACGGCCGCCAGCTATCGCGAGTTTGTCAGCAAGCTGGCGCAAGATGAGGGGTGGCAGTGCCATCACTATGATCAGGCGCAGCTGGCCGAGCTGGGGGCGGGGGCGTTTCTGGCCGTTGCTCGTGGTTCGGAAGACAATCAGGGGGCCATGGTCAAGCTCAGCTACTACCCGCCCAAACCGGTGCGCCGCATTGCACTGGTGGGCAAGGGAATTTGTCACGACTCCGGCGGTTACAACCTCAAGGTCTCCGGCAGCATGTATGGCATGCATCTGGACATGGGGGGCAGCGCGGTGGCGCTGGGGGCCCTCTACGCCATCAGCCGAGCTCAGCTACCCTACGAGGTACACTGCTGGCTGGCCATTGCCGAGAACCATATCGGCCCTCATGCATATCGTCCTGGCGAGGTGGTGACTGCCATCAATGGCACCTCCATCGAGGTGGTCGATACCGATGCCGAAGGGCGAATGGTACTGGCCGACACCCTGGCGATGGCGGTGCAGGATACTCCGGATCTGCTGCTCGATTACGCGACCCTGACCGGGGCCTGCAAACGGGCGCTGGGTAGCCGCTACAGCGGCGTCTTTACCAATCGCAGCGAATGGATGACATCGCTGGTCAATCTGGGTCAGCGCAGCGGCGAGCGGATCTGGCCCTTCCCGCTTGATGACGATTACGACGACAACATCGAGAGCGAGTGGGCCGATCTGTTGCAGTGTGCGCCGGGCAGTTCGCCGGATCACATCGATGCGGCCCGTTTCCTCGCCCACTTCGTGCCCGAGCAGACCCCCTGGCTGCACTTCGACCTTAGCGGTTTTCGCAACAAGGGGGGCAATGGGGTGGTCTCCAGCGAAGTGACAGGCTTTGGCGTGCGTCTCACGCTGGATCTGCTGGCCAGCCCGCTTGGCAGAGTTGGTCGCCAAACCTCTGAACAATCTGAATGATAACAAGGAGTTCTGTGAAACAACCAAGCTATGACTGGGTGCTGTTCGATTTGGATGAAACCCTGCTCGATTTTCCGGTCGCCTCCGCGCTGACGCACACCCTGCAGATCTATGGCGTACAGGCTGATGACGCCAGCATGGCGCAGTACCACGCCCTCAACCACGGGCTCTGGCAGCAGTACAACGACGGCGAGATCGATGCAACGGCGTTGCAGCAGACCCGCTTCTCCCTCTTTGCCCAGCAGGTCGCCGCCGATCCCATGGCGATGAACAACACCTTTCTGGAGCAGATCATTGCCCTTAGCATGCCTCTTGAAGGGGTGGTCGAGACTCTGCAGCAGCTGCGCAACAAGGTGCGGATGGGGATCATCACCAATGGTTTCAGCGTGCCCCAGCGGGGGCGGCTCGGCAAACTGGGCTGGAGCGAGTGGTTCGAGCCGCTGGTGATCTCCGACGAAATTCGGGTGACCAAGCCGGCGCCAGCTATTTTCCAGCACACCCTCTCCCTGATGGGGCAGCCGGATCCTGCGCGGGTGCTGATGGTGGGGGATAATCCGAAAACCGATATTGCCGGGGCGGCGGCGCAGGGGCTGGCAACCTGCTGGTACAACCCGGCGCGGCAAGCGGGCGAGTGCGATGCCACCCACGAAATCCACCACTTCGCCCACCTTGCCGACATTGTGCTGGGACGCTGATAGCTAGGTTTAACCATCACGTTATCGGTGACCAAAACGTCCTGGCAAGTTGCAACCAGAGCTGTTTGAGACAGGATTGGGTTTGCTTGAGACTGCAAGGGGAGCATATGCTCCCCTTACTTATGAGTGTTTTCCTGTGAATGCAGGGATCTGAACTGGTAGCGATCGAGGATCTGCTGATAGTCTGGACTCTGTTTCAATTGATCGATAGCCTGATTGATCCGCTGCAGTTGCGCTTCTGTGGTGCTCTCTTTGCTCAGCATCAGGTGAACCGGTGTCTGTTCGATATGCAGCAGAATATACAGCTTGTCCTGCACGCCATCCTTACCCTGCCACTCCTGCAGTCCGTGGGGGTCCAGAATAAACCCCTGGATCCGACCCCCTTGCAACATCTTCAGCAACTGATCCAGCCGCAGGCGCATCTGCAAACGGGGCTGCAGCTCGGGCCTTGCCATCAACTGGCGGAAGGTATTGCCGTAATCAAAGCCCTTGAGCACCCCGATATGGAAGTCAGGGGTGTTGATCAACTGCTCCAGGGTGGTGATCCCGCGCCAGCGTTCGGCATCTTGCCGACGGATGACGATGGCCGTCTCCTCTTCCCGATAGGGGTGGCTGAAGCGGGCATATTGCTGCCGCTCGGCGGTGATATTGGCTGACATGGCCAGTTGAACAGTGCCGAATTTCAGCTCGTGCAACACGCGAGCCCAGGGCATTTCACTGAATTTGGCCTGATAACCGGCCCGCAGGAAGATGGCGTTGAGCAGCTCCACATCCAGTCCGCGGAGCTGTTGCTGTTCATTGCGATAACTGAAGGGCTGCCAGTCGACCCAGCCCACGACCAATGACTCTTGTGCCGTAGCCTGGCAACACAAACACCATAACAACAAGAGTCTGTACACAACGCATACCCTCGAACAGGCTGATACGGTGAGTATTGGACAGGAACGACGGAGTAACCAGTGCTGAGGGTTGAGCGGATGCACAGATGTGCATCCCTCACAGTTCGTGGGCGTGGAATCCCTTGCGATAGCGGGCTTCGCAGCGCGGGCAGCGTTGCAGGGTCGGATCCTGTTCCAGCTGTTCGATGGAAAGCGGCTCTTCACAATCGGAGCAGAGGCCATAGAGGCCGAGATCCATCTGGCAGAGTGCCGCATCGATCCGCTTGAGGCGGGCCACGCTCTGCTCAACCTTCGGCAGATCCAGCCGGCTGGTCAGTTCCACCAGTTGATCCTGCTCGCAGTGACCGACCTGTTCGGCCCACTCGTCACGGCGGCAGGCTTTGAGCTGACCGATCAGCGTTTCTCGTACTTGGGCCCAGTCTGACAGCAGGCGATTACGCCAGACAGTCAACTGTGCTTGCGTCATTTCACACACATTATCCCCCACAGGACAGACGACAGATTCGGGGCAGTATAGGGATCCGATAACTCTATCAAGATGATATGCGTCAAGTTAAACGTGGTTAGCCGTGGCTTTTGGCTGCTTGCAGCAGGGCATCGCGGATGGGAGCCGTCTCTTTGAGCACCCGGATCTCCTGAAACAGCTGGTCCGCTTCGGGATATTCCCGCTTGAGATAGCTGAACCACTGTTTGATGCGGCTGGGGTAGTAGTCGGCTTTTTCGCTGGCCAGATCCTGCTCGGTATAGCTCACCATCAACTGCAGCACCTCGGCCCAGCTCATGTGCGGGCAGCCGGTTTTCATCACGTTGGCCAGATTGGGCAGGGAGATGGCGCCGCGCCCGACCATCAGGGCATCGCAACCCGAGAGCCTGGCGCAGGCGAGGGCATCTTTGTGATCCCAAATCTCGCCGTTGGCGGTGACGGGGATGGGCAGGGCGCGGCGAATGGCGTCCACATACTCCCAGTGAGCGGGGGCCTTGTACCCTTCGCGTTTGGTGCGGGCATGAACGGCCAGCTCGTTGGCGCCCCCCTGGAAGACCGCCTGGGCGTTCTCCAGATAGAGATCCTTGTCATCGTAACCGAGGCGAATTTTGGCGCTCACCGGCAGATGGGCGGGCACCGCCTCGCGCACCGCCTTGACGATGCGATAGATGGTCTCGGGCTCTTTGAGCAGCACCGCACCGCCCTTGCTCTTGTTGACCGTAGGGGCAGGACAGCCGAAGTTGAGATCGACTCCGGGGGAGCCCAGCTCGATGGCGCGCAGGGCGTTCTCGGCCAGCCACTCGGGGTGTTGCCCCAGCAGTTGTACCCGCACCGGGGTGCCTGCGCGGGTTTTGCCATCTTGCAGCAGTTCAGGGCAGAGGCGGTAGAACACCTTGGCGGGTAGCAGCTGATCGACGACCCGGATAAACTCGCTCACGCAGAGATCGTAATCGTTGACGGAGGTGAGTACCTCCCGCATCAGGTGATCCAGTACCCCCTGCATGGGGGCCAAAATAACGCGCATAACGGCTTTCCGACGAGAGTGGCAAGAAAAAAGAGCGCAGATTGTAGTGGGGTTGCGGCCCGCTGTCAGCACCCGCTCAAACTCTGTTAGGCTAGAGGGAGATAAATCACGCAAGGAGAAGGAATGAAGCGTTGGTGTCTGATGGCGCTCGGGTGGCTGGCATTTGCCACCGGTATTGTGGGCATTGTGCTGCCCCTGTTGCCGACTACCCCCTTCATGTTGCTGGCTGCCGCCCTGTTTGCCCGCTCGTCGCCCCGTTTTCATCGCTGGCTGTTGACCCATCCCTGGTTCGGTCCGCCCATCGTCGATTGGCAGCAGTATCGCGGCATTCGTCGTCAGGCCAGACGGCGCGCCATTATCTTCATTTTGCTCACCTTTTCGGTGTCGCTGGCGGTGGTGCCACTGCTGTGGGTCAAGGGGCTGCTGGTTGTCATAATGGTGATCCTGCTCACTTGGTTAATGCGTCTGCCAGTGCTGGAGCCAGTTGCAATGGCGAAGTGAAGTCCCTAAGCTATTGCAGCAATAATGCTATGGAGTCGGCCTGTCATTTTTGCGTGACAGGCTTTTTTATTTCCCGCAGAAGGGAATTGAGAAAAAATGGCCACCCCTGGGTCAAAAAAATAAGCGGTCAACACATGAATCCGGAAACCCTGAAATTTATCGAAGCAAGCATCAAGACCATTCCCGACTATCCGAAGCCGGGTATTCTGTTTCGTGACATTACCAGCCTGATCGAAAACGCCGAGGCCTTCAAGGCCACCATCGATCTGCTGGCCAATCATTATCGTGATCAAGGGATCACCAAGATTGTTGGCACCGAAGCTCGCGGCTTCATCTTTGGCGCGCCGGTTGCCTATGCCATGGGACTGGGCTTCGTGCCGGTCCGCAAGCCGGGCAAGCTGCCGCGCGAAGTGATCGAGGAGTCCTATGCCCTCGAGTACGGCACTGACACCCTGCAACTGCACACCGATGCCATCGTGCCCGGTGACAAGGTGCTGGTCGTGGACGATCTGCTGGCGACCGGCGGTACCGTCGATGCGACCGTCAAGCTGATCCGCCGCGCCGGTGGTGAAGTGGCCGATGCGGCCTTCATCATCTCCCTGCCGTCTCTGGGCGGCGATGCCCGTCTGACTGCCGCTGGCATCAAGGTGGTCTCACTGGTCGAGCTGGCCGGCGAGTAATGCCTCTTCGGCCCGATCTTCTGCATTGGGCCTGCATTGAACCGGTGCCCTTGCGGGCATCGGTTTGAAAATCAAGCGATCCCTCCCGCTCTGACCGATAGCCGATACAGCCAGCCCGCCATTTGTGTTAGCATCCGGCCTCAATGCCCTGTCTTCCCTGCATGATGGATTTATGAGCTATCAGGTTCTGGCGCGTAAATGGCGCCCCCATACGTTTGAACAAGTGGTAGGCCAGCAACATGTGCTGACCGCCTTGACCAACGCCCTGGATCAGGGACGGCTGCATCACGCCTATCTGCTGAGCGGTACCCGCGGGGTCGGCAAGACCACCATCGCCCGTATTCTGGCCAAGAGCCTCAACTGCGAGCAGGGGATCAGCAGCCACCCGTGCGGCGTCTGTGATACCTGCCGCGAGATCGATCAGGGCAACTTTGTCGACCTGCTGGAGATTGACGCGGCGTCCCGCACCAAGGTGGAAGATACCCGCGAGCTGCTCGACAACGTGCAGTACCGTCCGGCCCGCGGCCGCTTCAAGGTCTACCTCATCGATGAAGTGCACATGTTGTCGCGCCACAGCTTCAACGCGTTGCTGAAAACCCTGGAAGAGCCGCCCCCCTATGTGAAGTTTCTGCTGGCCACCACGGATCCGCAGAAGCTGCCCATTACTATTCTCTCGCGCTGCCTGCAGTTTCATCTGAAGAGTCTGGATCAGACCCAGATTGCCAAGCAGCTCGAATGGGTGCTGGATCAGGAGGGGCAGCCGTTTGAGCCGCGCGCCCTGCTGGCACTGGCCAAAGCCGCCGACGGCAGTATGCGCGATGCCCTGAGCCTGACCGATCAGGCGCTGGCCCACGGTAACGGCAGCGTGCGCCTCGACAGCGTGCTGGCGATGCTGGGCACGCTCGATCACCGCCATCTGCACCAGCTGCTGGAAGCCATTTTGCGGCAAGATGCCCCCGCGACCATGGCCAAGATCACTGAGATCGCCACCCTGGGCCCCGATTTTGATCAGCTCCACGCCGAGCTGGAAGGCTTGCTCCATCGCATCGCCATGGCGCAGCTGCTGCCTGCCAGTGTGCAGGAGCAGGGGGCGGATGCCGATTCCCTGCTGCAACTGGCCAAGGCGATGAGCCCGGAAGAGGTGCAGCTCTGCTACCAGATCGTGCTGGGTGGCCGTAAAGATCTGCCCTGGGCCCCCGATGGCCGCACCGCGCTGGAGATGACCTGCCTGCGGATGCTCGCCTTCTCGCCAAGGCGCGATGCCCTGCATCCGGCCAGCCTCACTGCGTTGCCCCCGTCAATGACGAGCAGTGCAACGCCGGTTGGCACCTTGCCGGGAAAGCGCCCGGCCGCTGAATCGGCCGTAGTGGCACCGATCAGCGGCGCCGTGCCTGCACCGCTAGTCAGCCCTGTTGCCAGCACGCCTGTTGCTACCAGTGCAGTGCCCGCTGTTGATGTCTCCCTGCCTGCGATGACGGATGACATCGGCAACCCCGCCGATAGCGAGGAGGAGGCGCAAGCCGCCGAGCTGTTCAGCCAGCAGGATGAGTTGCTGCGCGAGGCTGCGGGCATGGGGTATCAACCCGAGCCCGCGTTGACCCATGCGCAGCCCGATGTGTCTGCGCACTCAGCTGCACAGCCCGCAGATGCTGATGAACAAGCTTCTGCCGCAGCCTACGCGGACCATTCCCGTAGCGAGTCGCTGACCGCTCCCTTCAAGCCTGTACTCGAAGCGACAACCACGCCGGTTAGCGCACCTGAAGCTGTTTCAGCGGTATCGAGCATGCAGAGCCTGCTTGGCAAGCGAAACATGCTGCGCAGCCGCCAGCGTGGTCAGGATGCCCCGGCGGCGCCCGCGCCGCGCGCGGTGCCGGTTGCGCCAGCTCGTCCTGTCGCGGCCGCTGCTGCACCGGCCGTCACCCAACAACCTGCTCCGGTCAGCCAATCGGCCGGGCAGGGGATGGCGACGATGGGTCACTATGATGATCTGCCGCCAGTGGATCTCTATGGCGACGGTTACGAGCCGCAGGGTGACAACGGCGATTACGAAGAGTACCTCAATCAGGGCTTTGCCGGGCAGACTCCGGTGATGAGCCATGCCCCCGTCACGGCACCGGCCCAGCCAACCGATCTGCCCCCCTGGGATCTCGACGGACAGCCGAGCTATCGACCCGGCGAGCGCAGCGCTGCGGCGCCTGCGGTGACGCCCGCCCCTGCGACCCAGCCGCCCGTTGCCAGCACGGCAGTGGCTGCTGCCCTTGTGACGCAGGATGAGCCCGCTCAGCCAGTGATGGAGACCATCGACTGGGATGAGCTCGAGAGCGACAGCGAGCCGCAAGAGGGAGAGGCGACTCGCCTTATCCCCTCCTCGCTGCTTAATGGTTGCGGCGATGCTTGGGCCGAGTTGATCGCCCACACTCAGGTGGGAGGGCGGCTGCGCCAGCTGGCCATCAACTCGGTGATGACGCGGGAAGGGGACAAGGTACTGCTAACCCTCAAGCCCGAGCAGCGCCATCTGGTGAGCGACAAGGCGCGCGCCGATCTGGCCGAGATCATAGGGCCAGCGCTGGGGCAACCAGTGCAGGTCGAGGTGACGCTCGGCGTGGTGCCTGACAAGGAGACCCCGCTCGAGATCGAGCATCGCCTTTATCTCGGGGTGCGCGAGCAGGTGACCCGGGATCTGGAGCAGGATCCCAACGTACAGTTTTTAGTTCAGCGGTTTGGTGCCGTGCTCCATCACGAGAGCATCGAGCCCCTCAACCGCTAAATTCCGTGGCCGGGAGCTCGCTTCCGGTTGAAAAGCAGTTTGGCTGTCCCCATCTAGGACAGACAAGCCCACAGCCCGGCGCTGGATGCCGGATTTCAAGACGAGAGACGACATATGTTTGGTAAAGGTGGAATGGGGAACCTGATGAAACAGGCCCAACAGATGCAAGAGCGTATGCAGAAGGCGCAGGAGCAGCTGGCTCAGATGGAAGTGACCGGTGAAGCCGGTGCTGGCATGGTCAAGGTCACCATGACCGGTAGCCACAGCGTCCGTCGCATCGAGATCGACCCCTCCCTGATGGAAGATGACAAGGAGCTGCTGGAAGATCTGGTTGCTGCCGCTTGCAACGATGCCGTGCGTCGTGTGGAAGAGCAGAACAAGGCCAAGATGGGCGAACTGACCGGTGGCATGCAACTGCCGCCGGGTTTTAAAATGCCCTTCTAAGGCGACTCTCCCCGCGCATTCTTGCTCCCTTGTCGCTAGCCATTCGGGCCACGGCAAGGGAGACGGCCGAGAGACCCAAAGACGCAGCGTTATTGCTCAGGCGATACGTTGCGTTTTTTTATGGGCAGCCATGCTGGCGTGGACGGGCTCTAACTATCCCTTCTGCGGAGCGGTTGCTACAGTGCAGGCCGATTACGCCATGAAACGCAGTGCTTCGATTCGCCAAGGTGGCGCTATTTGTCGATACCCGCTATCGGATATCCCGGTTTGGCGTGGCCGGGCGGGAGCGGCATAATGGCGGCTTGCCGTATTGAGGAGATTGTATGAAATATATCGGAGCCCACGTCAGTGCGGCCGGCGGGGTGGAGAATACCATCGCCCGCGCCCAGGCCATCGGGGCCAACGCGTTTGCCCTCTTTACCAAGAATCAACGTCAGTGGCAGGCGGCCCCCTTGTCGGATGCCACCATCCGTGCCTTCAAGGCGGCTTGTGACAAGGCCGGTTTTCTGCCGGAGCAGATCCTGCCCCACGACAGCTACCTCATCAATCTGGGCCACCCGGATCCCGATGGTCTGGCCAAATCCCGCGATGCGTTTCTCGACGAGATGAAGCGCTGCGAGCAGCTGGGGCTCTGTTATCTGAACTTCCATCCCGGTAGCCATCTCAAGCAGATCCCAGAGGCGGCCAGCCTCAAGCTGGTGAGCGAGTCCATCAACTGGGCGCTGGAGCGCAGTGAAGGGGTGACGGCGGTGATCGAGAATACCGCCGGGCAGGGGACCAACCTCGGCTGGTCGTTCGAGCACCTCGCCACCATCATCGAGGGAGTGGAGGACAAGAGCCGTGTCGGGATCTGTTTCGATACTTGCCACGCCTTTGCCGCCGGCTACGATCTGCGCACCGCCGAGAGCTGCGCTGCCGTCTTTGCCGAGTTCGACCGCACGGTGGGTTTTCACTATCTCAAGGGGATGCATATCAACGGCGCCAAGTGTACCTTCGGTAGCCGGGTCGATCGCCACCACAGCTTGCGGGAGGGCAATCTGGGGGAGGCAGTATTCCACCACATCATGAATGACGATCGCTTCGATCGCATTCCGCTGATCCTCGAGACCATAGACGAGTCTATTTGGGGCGAGGAGATCAGCTGGTTGCGCAGTCTGGCGAAGTGATACTCAGAAGCGAATCAAAGAGAGGGAGCCGTGGCTCCCTCTCTGCTTTTTCCGTTATTGGCGAGCGGGCCTGCCAGCGGCGCTCCGAGCGGGCGTTACTCTGCGCGGCTCACTTCGGCATTGTTCACTTGAGCCCGGCAGAAGTGGATAAAGTGGCGCAGGGAGGTGGAGTGGTACTTCTGCTTGTGCCAGATAAGGGAGAGCTGGCGCGGGAAGCGGCGGGAGAGGGGCAGGGCGATCAGCCGCCCATCTGCCAGGCGATCCGAGGCTGCCAGCCGGGAGATAAAGGAGATGCCAAGCCCCTTCTCCACCGCCAGCATCACCGCCTCCAGGGTGTTGAGTTCAAGCCCAGGTTGCCAGCGGGGCAGCTCGGGCTGGATCTGCTGGATAAACTGCTCGCGGCTGCCCGATTGCGCTTCACGCAGCACCCAGGTCTCGCCCCCCAGTCGGGAGAGGGAGAGCTCTTTCTTGTTGGCAAGCGGGTGACCGGGTGGGGCCACCACCAGCATCTCGTCCTGCAGCCAGGGTTCGGCGAGCAGGTCGGGGTGGTGGTTCTCCCCCTCGATCAGTGCCATATCCAGCTCGAAGTTGGCCAGCGCATGGCAGAGCAGGTGAGTGTTGTTGATGGTCACCTTGGGGGGGAGCCCCAACTCCTGTTTGCTGCTGGCGAGCAGGGTGGGGAGCAGGTAGTTGCCGATGGTCTGGCTGGCACCAAGGCGAAGCTGGCCGCTGGGTTCGGCATCGGGGCTGAACAGGTTCTCGATATCCTGCATCCGGGTCAGCAGCTCTTCGGCGGCCGGTTGCAGCAGGCGTCCCTCGTTGTTGAGCTGCAATCTGGGGTGAATGCGGTCAAACAGCGGGGTGGAGAGCTGGCGCTCCAGCTCCTGCAGCGACTGGGAGACAGCCCCCTTGCTCAGGCAGAGCTCGTTGGCGGCAAGGCCAAGGTTTCCATAACGGGCAATGGTGGCGAACACTTTCAGCTGCTGCAGGGTCAGTTTCATCGTGTTTGGTTTTCCTGAATGATTGATTTAATTCATTTAGATATCGTAAACGATAAGGGACCATTATCCTATCGCCATAGTCATCAATAGAAAGGTGTCATCATGATCGCAAGAACCCGTAAATCACTGGCTGCCGCCCCAACCCCCATGGCGGGTCTGGCGCTGGGCATCGCCAGCCTTGGTTGGTGTTGGGAAAATGCCGGTCACTTCGATGGCCGGATGCAACTGCTGGGCGCTGCCATTGCGGCCGTGCTGCTGGTGATCCTGACCTTCAAGTTTCTGCTTCACCCCCGCCTGCTGTTGCAGGATCTCGCTCACCCCGTGGTGGGCAGTGTGGTTCCGACCTATGCCATGGGCACCATGGTGGTCTCCAAAGCGCTCGGTATGATTGCGCCGCAAGCGGGTGAGGCCCTCTGGCTGTTTGCCGTGGCGGTTCACCTGCTGTTCCTGGCCACCTTTATCTGGCATCGCGCCAAAGAGTTTGAAATCCACCACATGGTGCCGAGCTGGTTCGTGCCGCCGGTGGGGATCATCGTGGCTGACGTCGCCTTCCCGGGGGGGCAGTTTGCCCCGCTGGCCAACGGTCTGCTCTGGTTCGGGATCATCTGCTATGGCCTGATGCTGCCGCTGATGCTCTATCGCCTGATCTTCAGCCATGAAGTGCCGGATGCCGCCAAACCGACCATCGCCATTCTGGCGGCTCCTGCCAGCCTCTCTCTGGCCGGTTACCTGACTGTCAGTCAGGAGCCGTCACTGCTGCTGGTGGCCGTGCTGTTGGGGATCGCCATCCTGATGACCGGTATCATCTATCTGGCCTTCATCAAACTGCTGCGTCTGCCCTTCTCGCCGGGTTATGCCGCCTTCACCTTCCCGCTGGTGATCGGTGCTACCGCCCTGTTCAAAGTGGCCCATCTGGTTGAAGGGTTTGCGCAAGGGAGTCACTACGTCGAGCAGATCAGACTGCTGGCCCACTTCGAGCTTGGGGTGGCTACCGTGATCGTCGGGTATGTGGCACTGCGTTACCTGATGTTTTTTCTGCCGCAGCGTAATACCGAAATGAATAACGGCATGGCCCGCCAGGGTGCTCACCGTTAAATCTTGAAGAAGATGTGACATCGGGAAATGGATAAGCAGTGCGCTCCGAGAGCGACGGGATAAACGACCAGTCATACGATGGATGGACAAAGATCCTCCACCCTGGTTGTGTAACGAGCAAAATGCCCCGCAGTGCAGGGCATTTTTTTATGGTTTTTTGATGTGGCGCCCGTGGCGGGCTATTTGCCATGGATTTAACTGGTATTACCTGTCAGGACGACTACAATGCAGCACCACTTTTTCGCTCGACCCCAATACATGTCGTCCCAAGATCCCGTATTTGACTCCTCTTTTGAAGCCCGTTTTCTGCATCCCCGCTACTGGTTCAGCTGGCTGGCGCTCGGCGTGCTGATGTTGCTCGCCTTTGTGCCGGTGCGATTGCGCGACCGTTTGGCCGAAGCCTTGGCTCCGCTGGTGTTTCGTATCTCGAAAAAACAGATTTATATCGCCAGAACCAATCTGGAGATCTGCTTCCCGGATAAGAGCCCGGAAGAGCGGGATGCCATTGCACTGACCTCGATCCGGGTCGGCCTCAAGAGTCTGTTGGGATTTGGCGAGTTCACCATGCGCAGTCAGCGTTATCTGATGAGCCGGATGCAGGTGATCGGTTGGGAGCATATCGAGGCGGAGCGGACGGCCGGCCGTCCGGTGATCCTGGTAGTGCCCCATACCTGGCCGGTGGATGCCGCCGGTTACTGCTTCACCCAGCGCGGGGTGCCTATGTGCACCATGATGAAACGGGCGCGCAATCCGGTGTTTGATTGGCACCTCAACCGTGCACGAGCCAAGAACGGTTGCCGCGTCTATGAGCGCAGCGCCGGGATCAAGGCGGTGATCAGGACCATCAAGAGCGGTCGCAGCTTCTTCTATCTGCCGGATCAGGATCATGGCCGCGAGAAGAGCATCTTCGCCCCCTTCTTTGGCTATCCCAAAGCGACCCTGCCTGCCTTGCCCCGTCTGGTGCAGGTCAGTGGCGCCAAGGCGGTGCCGCTGCTCGCCTGCTATGACGAAGCGAACCACTGCTACCGACTGGAGATTGAGGCACCGTTCGACAACTATCCCACCGAGGATGTAATGACCGATACCTGTCGCATGAACGACATGGTGCAACAGCAGCTGATGCGCCATCCGGGCCAGTACATGTGGTTCCTCAAGATCTTCGATACCCGTGAAGATCAGGAGGGGCTGGATGGCCTCTACGAAGAGGGGATACGCCGGATCCGCAAGGGATTGTCGCCCCACGGCTGACCCTGAATTTTGATTGATTGAAATGGCCCCAGGTGGGCCATTTTTTATGATAACTAGTCTGATCAGTGCCTTGCAGGCTGATGGCCTGCCTCCCCAGGGTAGAAAAAAATGTCAGGATAACTACAATAACCGTTTGTTTTTGATGACTTGATGGCCGCCATGTCTGCGTTAGATCCGGTATTTGATACCTCATTTCATAGCCGCCTGCTGCATCCCAAATGGTGGGGCAGCTGGTGTGCGCTGGGCCTGCTTTCCCTGCTGGCATTTACCCCCGCGAGACTGAGGGATCGCTTTGCCGATCTGGTCTCTCCAACCCTGCTGCGTTTTTCGAAAAAGCAGGCCTATATCGCCGATACCAACCTCAAGATCTGCTTTCCCAAGCTCGATGCCGCTGCACGGCAGGCGCTGCTGCTCAAATCGATCCGGGTCGGGCTCAAGACCTTTATGGGCTTTGGCGAGCTCAGCTGGCGCAGCAAGGCGCGGCTGACCCGCCGCATCAAGGTCACCGGCTGGGAGCATGTGCAAGCGGAGCAAGCCGCGGGCCGCCCGGTGATCCTGGTGGTGCCTCACACCTGGGCGGTCGACATGATTGGCCGCTACTTCTCCATGATGGGCATTGAGATGTGCACCATGATGAAGAGCCCGAAAGATCAGGTGTTCGACTGGTACATCAACCGCGAGCGGGCCAAAGGAGGCAAGGTGTACGAGCGCAGCGCCGGGATCAAGCCGGCGATCAAGTCGATCCGCGCCGGTGCCAGTTTTTTTTACCTGCCAGATCAGGATCACGGCCGCGAGGCGAGCGTGTTTGTTCCCTTTTTTGGTCGCCCCAAGGCAACCCTACCCGCGCTGCCCAAGCTGGTGAAGCTGACTGGCGCCAGGGCCGTGCCCATCTTCGCCAGCTATGACGAGGATGAGGGATGCTATCTGCTGGAGATCGAGCCGCCGTTTGACCCTTATCCCACCGCCGATCTGCTGGCAGACGTCAACGCCATGAACCGGGTGGTGGAGATGCAGGTGGCGCGCCATCCCGAGCAGTACATGTGGTTTCTCAAGATCTTCGAAACCCTGGAGCATCAGGAGGGGGATGACGGCCTCTATGAAGCGGGGATCCAGCGTATTCGTCAGGGCTTGCCGCCCGAACCTTGAAAATTGGCCCGCTTGCGGGCCATTTTTGTTGGCACAGGCGCCTTTCGTATTAGGCCTGCTGCTGGTGGTTTTTAAGGCGAACAGGTGGACAAAAACAGCGCAAACAGGGGATAACAGGGTGTCTTATGAAAGGGAGAGGCAGGTGAGCGTGCGCGGAGCTATCTTCGAGAGCGGAAATAGGGTAAAAGGGCGGCCATGAAAATTCCAAATCGAATCCAACCTCTGGTTGATGACGGCCTGGTCGATGAGGTCGTCAGCCGGTTGATGAGCGGCAAAGAGGCCGACGTCTATGTGGTGCGCTGCGGCGACGAGATCCGCTGCGCCAAAGTCTATAAAGAGGCGTCCAAGCGCAGCTTCAAGCAGGCGGTGGTCTATCAGGAGGGGCGCAAGGTGCGCAACAGCCGTAGCGCCCGTGCCATGGAGAAGGGCTCCAAGTACGGCCGCAAGCAGCATGAAGAGGTGTGGCAGAACACCGAGGTCGATGCCCTGTTCAAGCTGGCGGCGGCCGGCGTGCGGGTGCCGCAGCCCTATGTCTGCCTCGATGGTGTCCTCTTGATGGAACTTATCACCGATGAGGATGGCAATGTCGCGCCGCGCCTCAACGATGTGGCACTCACCCCTGAGCAAGCGGTCATCGATCACCACAAGGTGATCCGCTATGTGGTGCGGATGCTCTGTGCCGGTCTTATCCACGGCGATCTCTCCGAGTTCAATGTGCTGGTGGATGAACAGGGCCCCGTCATTATCGACCTGCCCCAGGTGGTGGATGCCGCCGCCAACAACCAGGCCAAGGCGATGCTGGAGCGGGACGTCAACAATATGCGCAACTACTACGGCATGTATGCCCCCGAGCTGCTCAAGACCCGTTATGCCCAGGAGATGTGGGCGCTGTTTGAAGATGGCAAACTCACCCCCGATAGCGAGCTGACCGGTCACTTTGAAGAGAGCCGCGCCGCCATCGATCTCGATTCGGTGCTGCAGGAGATTGAGAGCGCCGAGGAGGAGGCCTATGCCCGTCAGGCCCGGATGAAGGCGGAGCAGGAAGACAGCTACTAACGGTCTTGCCACGTTCGCAAAAAGAGCGCCTTCGGGGCGCTCTTTTTATTACTGCTGCGGCTATGGTCGGCTGGGGCTGGGGGCTAGCTGATACATCTCCAGCCAGCGGTGAACCCCCGGGTGGAAGCGCCGCCCCAGCAACACGCCCCCGGCGGCCGTAATGACCTTGCGGGAAGCCAGATTGTCTTGGTCACAGCTGATCAGCACCGGCGCTGCCAGCACCTGTTGTTGCACCCAGCGCAGCAGCACGGTCGCGGCCCCTTCGCCACGGCGACAGGGGCGGGTTTCGTAACCGATATGACCCAGCCACTGGCGGGTTGCCTCATTGTTGCCGTGACGAAGACGCAGGGTGGCGATGATCTCCTCGCCATCGAGGGCAAAATAGGTGGTAGTCGGCAGGTATCCACTGGGCAAGTTGCGCCCTTCTGCGTGATCCAGCAGGCTCTGTAGCCAGCCGTCCGGGTCAAATTGCGCCACCTGATAGAGCGGCTGTCCGTCCTCGGCGCATTCGGTGACATAGCGACGGTAAGCCGGGGCATCTGCCAGTCTGGCCGGTCGGCATTGCAGAGCGAGCACTGCGCTCATGACAGGAGCGCGCAGGGCGGCAGCGGTTGCGGCTCGTTGTGGTGGAGCTCCTGTACGCAGGCCCGTTGCCTCCCAGCCTGTTTGGCGGCGTAAAGGGCCCGATCCGCGCGCAGGTAGGCCGCTTCAAACCCCTCGTCAGGGTGCAGCGAGGTGAGGCCGATGCTGAGGCTGATGGGGCCACCGGCCAGCTCCCGGGTCGCCTCGGCGATCTGCTGTTGCAGGCTGTGGCAGTAGTCGGGCAGGGTCTGCTGGTCCGCCATCAGCAGCAGGGCCAGCTCATCGCCGCCAAGCCGACCGGCCATGCCCTCAGAAGGCAGGGTATTGGTGATCACCCGACCCACGGCCCGCAGCATGGCATCACCGGCGGGGTGGCCGTGGCGGTCGTTGATCTGCTTGAAGTTGTCCAGATCGATCAGCAGCAGCTGGCTAGGGCTAGCCATCTCGCGGGTACGCAGGGCAACCTGGCGTTCGAAATAGTGGCGGCTGAACAGGCCGGTCAGCTCATCCTGATTGGCGCGCCGCTCCAGCTTGCGCTGGGTGGCCAGCAAGGTTTGCTGCTGGCGAGTGTGGACCAGGCTCAGCAGCAGATAACTGCGGGCGATGGTAAAGAGCAGGCTGAGCAGGATCACAGGCCCGAGGAGCGGGTCGGTGAAGGAGTTGGCCGCCTGCTCCGGCTGCCAGAGGTGTTTGGCGATCCGCAGTAGTTGCAACAGCAGTTGCAGGCCGAGCAGCAGAATGGCAAAGCGCAGCACCCGATAGACGGGGGCCAGACGCTGGTAGCGCCAGAGCTGCCAGATAAGCAGTGCAATCTGCAGCGAGAGCACGCCGGAGAGCACGATGATCCGGCTATGCACATCAAAGAGGGGTTGCTGCAGGGCGGTCAGGGCAAACAAAACGAAACCACCGAGGGTAACGGCGGGCAGCAGCCAGCCCAGTTGATCGGCTTCACGGCGAAAGAAGTGGCGCATACCCCGTTCATAGAACAGGGTGGTCGACATCAACAGCAGGTTGGTGCAGAGAATATTGGCAAGGGATGCATTTCCCTCAAGGGGGCGCAGCAGCAGGCAGCAAAAAGCCCCCGCGATAACCAGTTCCCCCGCTGACCAGTAGATCAATGCCCTGATCTGGCGATGGGTGTGCCACATGGCGGCGAAAATGGTGGCGACCCCCACATGTGACAGCGTGACGAACAGCACCAGACTCAACAACTGGGCCGAGGAAAACAGACTTGGCATCAAGGGGCTCTCTGGGAAGTCACCTGTGAACGAACAGGCGATGGGGTATCGCCCGCTGGCAGTCGCCGATCACAACATGAATCCAGCCTATTATCAATTGGTTAAATGGCCGAATGTGCTCACCTCCGACTTCTTGCACGATGGTGACTGCTGACTCGATTTATCAGAGCGCAAGGGGGCATTTTATTGTCTTGTCAGTCAATTGTGTTGCGTGAACGGTGGTTGTGCTGGCAGCGGGCTGGTCGGGTAGCAGCCTGCTCGCCTCCTCACAGGTAAACACCGGAGGATGGTCAAAGCACTGGTAGGGGATAGCCAGCTGATCCAGCAGGGAATAGATTGCCACAAAGACTCCTTTCGTCGGCGAAGAGTGGTCAGAACGGGATGGGCGGGAATAACGTCCGGATCGAGCTTACCAGTTTGACTCCCGCCTCGCAGCCAGCGTGACGATTGCGAGCAGGCACTGTATGAACGTACAATAGTCCCATTCTCGGACAGCCCCTTTACGCTTCATGACTGCAACCCAGCCCACCGTATCCGCCACTCCGCCCCTCGACGGTTTTATCCTGACCCGCCATGGTCGGGACGTGCGCGGTCGCAACGGGCTGCCTGCAACCACCGAAATCGTGATGTGGCTCTGGAGCGCGCAGGGGCCGGTACGGGTGGTGGTGCCGGGGCAGGAGCCGGTGTTCTTCCTGCCGCAGAGCCATATGGCAGAAGCCGCCGAGCTGTTTAAAGGGGCCGGGGTGAGCGGGCGGTTTCGCCGCCTGCCGATGCACACCTTCGACGGTCGCCCTGTGGTGGGCTGCTATTTCGCCACCCTGAGCGCCTTTCACCGCGCCATCGAGCTGTTGCTCATTCGCGGACTGGAGCACTTCGAGGCGGATATCCGGCTGCCGGAGCGGTTTCTGATGGAGCGTTTCATCACCGCTGGCGTGCGCTTCGATGGCCGGGCGGTAAAAAAGGGGGGCAAGCAGGGCTACTGGGAGGTGAACGAGGCGCGCTGCGCGCCGCAGGCGGTGACGCCAACCCTCTCCTGGGTGTCGCTGGATGTGGAGTGCGCCATGGACGGGGCCCTCTTCTCGGTCGGTCTTTACAGCGAGCAAGATGCGCGGGTCATCATGATCGGCACCCCGGAGGCGGATGCCGAGAGCTGGGGCACCCAGGTCCAGTGGGTAGAGGACGAGAGCACCCTGCTGAGTGCGCTGGAGAGCTGGTTCAGTCTGCATGACCCCGACTTGGTGATTGGCTGGAACGTGGTTAATTTTGACTTTCGTCTGCTGCTGCGCCGCGCCGAACTTAACAAGCGGCGACTGCGGCTTGGGCGGGGGCGCGAGCTCTGCTTCTGGCGCTCGTCACGGGGCGATCCCCAAACCGGCAACGTCATTATCCCTGGGCGCATGGTGCTCGATGGCATCGATACCCTGAAAAGCGCCACCTGGCAGTTTGCCAGCTACAGCCTGGATGCGGTGGCGAGCGAACTGCTTGGCCGTGGCAAGGATATCGAGGATGTGGCCAATCGGGGGGAGAAGATCACCGAGCTGTTCCACTCCGACAAGGAGGCGCTGGCCCGCTACAACCTGGAAGATTGCAAGCTGGTGTGGGAGATCTTCGACTACTGCCACCTCATCTCTTTTGCCATTGAACGCGCCTCCCTCACCGGCCTTGAGCTGGACAGGGTGGGGGGCTCGGTGGCGGCCTTTACCAATCTCTATCTGCCGCGGCTCCATCGTGGCGGCTACGTGGCCCCCAATCTGCCGGCCGACGGGGGGCTCGCAAGCCCCGGCGGTTATGTGATGGACTCCAAACCCGGTCTCTATCGCCACGTGCTGGTGCTCGATTTCAAGAGCCTCTACCCCAGCATCATCCGCACCTTCTGCATCGACCCCATGGGGCTCATCGAAGGGCTGCAGCATCCCGAGCACGCCATTCCGGGCTTTCGCGGCGCCATGTTCTCCCGCGAGCGGCACTTCTTGCCGGATCTCATCGCTACCTTGTGGGCGGCGCGGGATCGGGCCAAGGCCGCCAGCAACAAGGCGCTCTCCCAGGCCATCAAGATCATCATGAACTCCTTCTACGGCGTGCTGGGGTCGGGGGGCTGCCGTTTCTATGATCCGCGCCTAGCCTCATCCATCACCCTGCGTGGCCACAGCATCATGCAGCAGACCCGCGAGTGGATTGAGACGAAGGGGTTCGAGGTGATCTATGGCGACACCGACTCCACCTTTGTTCATCTGGGGCGCGAGACCAGCCCCGATGAGGCGGACGAGATCGGCCAGCGACTGGCTCAAATGATCAACGATAACTGGGCTGCACTGATCAGGCGCGAGTTCGACCTGCCGAGTTATCTCGAGATCCAGTACGAGACCCACTATCGCCGCTTTCTGATGCCCACCATCCGCGGGCTGGAGAAGGGCAGCAAGAAGCGCTATGCGGGGCTGGTTGGCAAGGCCAGCGAGGGGTGTGAACAGCTGGTGTTCAAGGGGCTCGAATCGGTGCGCACCGACTGGACCATGCTGGCCAAGCAGTTCCAGACCCGCCTCTATGAGCTGGTGTTTCACGATGAAGATCCCAGCGGCTATGTGCGCACCATGGTGGATGAGACTCGTGCCGGTCGTCACGACGATCTGCTTATCTATCGCAAACGGCTGCGCCAGAAGCTCGAGGAGTATCAGAAGAATGTGCCGCCCCATGTGCGGGCAGCGCGGCTGGCCGATGAGGAGAACCTGCGCCGCGGTCTGCCCCAGCGCTATCAGCATCGGGGCTCTATTGCCTATCTGATGACCCTCAATGGCCCAGAACCGCTGGAATACCGGCGCAGTGCCATCGATTACGAACACTATATCGACAAGCAGTTGCGGCCCATTGCCGACGCCATCCTGCCCTTTATCGGCGAGTCGTTCGACCGGATCTGTGGTCAGCAGCTGGATCTTTTCTGATTGGTGCAAGTTGGCACTTTACTTCCCATGAATACTGGATAAAAATACAGTTATAAATCATGGAGAAGTTTCCTATGCGTCTTGAAATCATCATCGACAGAAAACATCAGATCCCGACCTCGACCATGGAGGCGCTGCGTCAGGAGCTGCTCAAGCAGCTTGGCGAAAAATTCCCCGACATCCATGTGCGGGTCGCGCCGGGCAGCGCCATGGCCCTGACCGTCAGCCGTGCCAGCAAGGAAGACAAAGAGCTGGCCGAAGCCATGGTGCAGGAGGTGTGGGAGAACGCCGAGAGCTGGATGCCGGAAGAGAACGTCGCCTCCTGATCCCCATGGTCAGTGGATAATTCTGGGCGGTGGATAAATGGGTAGCTGAAAAACGGGCATGCCCGCTAACGATTCGCAGAGCCCCGGACAACAAAAAACGCAGCCAAGTGGCTGCGTTTTTTGTGGGTGGTGAGAGGTTCGCGGTGGTTTGTCTGGCTCTGGGTTAAGCCAGGCCCGTTACAACCCCGCCCAGCTTTTCAGGCTCTGCTGTTGCACCCGGCGATTGGCTTCGCGGATCTCCCCTTTAGCGCGCAGATCGGCCAGTGCTATAGGCAGTGCGGCGCGGATCTCGTCACTGCTCATTCCGGTTTTGAGGGCCGGGTGATAGGCCATCTTGAGCAGCACATAGTCCAGCCCGGTCAAAAAGCTGTCGATGCTGTTGTCATTGAAGATGGAGGGAAAAACCTTGTCCGAGTCGTTGGGCAGCCCCATCACCTGGGTGAACTCCTCCACCACGCAGTCGAGAAAGCGCCCCTTGGCCCGGCTGTAATCTACCGGAATGATGATGGTGGCACGGCTGATCTCGTGTTTCGCATTGGTTGCGAAGTTGGCAAGGCAGAGCCCCTCCTTGAGTGCCATCTTGACCGATGGATCCCCCCCCATGGTGCGGTTGGCCCAGCTCTTCATCTTGCTGTAGTCGGTCATGATCAGGGTGAGGTTGGGCTTTGCGGCCACCATGCTGATGGGGTGGCCGGTGATGCGGGCCAGATGGACCGCCTGTACCTTCACCACGTCGGCCTGCAGCGGCTTGTCACCCGACTCGTTGATAAGTTGCAGCCGGATCGGCTGCTGCCAGCGGGCAAAACGGGTCTGCCTGGCTTCGCCATACTCCCGCTCCATGGCGATGGCCATAAAGCTCTCGGTGAGATAGCTGTCGCTCTGCCAGCGCTCATCGGCACGCGCGCTGTGGCCCGCGAGCAGAATCAGCAGGGCCAGCAGCCCGCGTGACGTGACGCGGGGATAGTCAGCGCGGCCCAAGTTGGCCATTACCAAAGTGGCAATAAAGCGGGTGGCACCAAAGGGGATGGCGGCAAATGACATGTTTCCTCCCTGAAACGGTTGTCAGCCTAGCGGTTGGCCTTGTCGATATCGCGCCAGGTGAGCCAGAGCCTGAGATCAAACTCCAGTTGATGATAGTCCGGCTCCATATGCTGGCAGAGCTGGTAGAAACTCTTGTTGTGATCCTTCTCTTTGATATGGGCCAGCTCGTGCACCACGATCATTTTCAGGAACGGGGGCGGCGCCTCCTTGAACAGGGCGGCGATGCGGATCTCGTTCTTGGCCTTGAGCTTGCTGCCCTGCACCCGGCTGACGTAGGTGTGCAGACCGAGGGCATCCTTGATCACGTTGATCTTGCCATCGAACACCACCTTTGACAGGGGCGCCGAGCTCTTGAGGTAGCGGTTCTTCAGCTCCATGGTGTAGGCGAGCAGCGCCTTGTCGCTCTGGATCTGGTGGCTCTCCGGATAGCGTTTGGCCAGCATTTCCCCCAGCTTGCCTGCTGCAATCAGCTGCTGTACCTGTGCCTTGAGGGGGTCTGGATAGCCGCCCAGATAAGTCAGTTCCGCCATGGTGTCACTCGTTACATCAAAAAGAGCGTCATTGTAGTTATCTCGGGCGGGCTTGCCTACTGCGGGCCGTCGCTGCAAGGGGCTTTGGCGCAAGAAAAAGGGCGGCCATTGCAACAATGGCCGCCCTGCGGGGCGTATTGACGATCAGCGTCGGCGATAGAGACCCGGATCCACCTCTTCGTAGTGGCTGGTCAGGTATTGATAGAAGGCGAGATGGGAAGGGGAGCTCGGTTTTTTCAGCTCCTCGCTCACCCGATCCGGCTTGGCGATGATGAACTTCGGAGTCTGGCGCTGGATATCGGCCAGCACCCGCTCGCGCACGTCATAGGGCGGATTGACGTTGGCAAAGAAGAGGTAGGCGGACGCTGGCTGGCGATCGGTCCAGAGATAATATTGCGGCTGGATGCCATCGACCCAGATCTTGTCGCTCGGGCTGGTCTCGGCCTTGATGCGATCGACCCGTACCTGCGCCGCCGGATTGAAGGGGCGACCCTTGAGGGTCCCTTCCCAGGCGTTGTTGATCATCAGCAGCAGCATGGCCAGCGTCGCCAGCCAGGGGGTGGCACTGCGTACATCCCAGGCGCGCCAGAGGGGGATGAGGATCAGCACCGGCAGCGCCCACAGCAGGCTGGTGCCGAGCACCTCGTTGACCCGCTCGAGGGACCACTCCTTGGTGCTCCAGCCAAAGGCGAGTTGCTGGGCCAGCAGCCAGCTGGCGGTGAGCACCACCAGCGAGATGCAGAGCAGGCCGATCGCATCAGCCTGCTGTTCGCTGCGATCCAGCAATACCGCCAGCGGCAGCACTGCCAGTTGCAGATAGAGTACGTCGTAGTGATCGAACACATGGCCGGAGACCGAGTTGGCGATCAGGGTAAACAGCACCCCAAACAGGGTCGCCAGCAGGGCTGGCAGATACCACTCCTGACGGCGGCTCTGCATCAGAATGATGAAGGCGGGCAGCAACATCACAAGGCCTGTACGCAGCAGGCCGACGGCGCCCACCATGGGGGAGAAGCCATTGCCGTAGCTCCCCTCGAAGAAGATGTCGAATGCGTAGTATTTGAAGGCCGCCAGCAGTTCATGCTGCTGGAAGTAGGCGTAAAGCGGGCCGCCAATCAGCGCCAGACCCAGCAGGCTGGAGATGAGCAGCAAGATGGCATCACGCCACTTCTCGTGCAGACACCAGTGGCAGAACAGCACCAGATACCAGGCCCCCCAGAAGGCGCCGTTGTTGGTGCGCATCCAGGCGACGATGGCGAAGGTGAGGGCCGCAACCAGCGCCGGCCACCAGCGAAATCCCTTGTCCAGCAGCAGGGTAATGAAGGCCCACTGGGCGATGAGGGCGAGGTGGAAGGTCCAGTCCTCAGTCATGTTGCCGTAGTAGTAACGGGTGCCGTAGAGAGCCAGCACCGCCAGCATGGCGCCAAGGCGCGCCTTGAACGAGAGGCCAAGTTGGGCAAAGGCCTGCCAGCTGGCCAGCAGTCCGAGCCAGCAGAGCACCCACTCCAGCGCCCAGATCCCGACAAATCCCCCCATTCGATAGCCCAGCGCGTCGAGAGCGAAGATCATCGGCCCCTTGATGTCGATCATGTCGCGATAGAGCACGCCACCTTCGCTCCACATCTTGCCCATCACCGCGAACAGCGAGGCATCAAACCCCGGCGCCATGGCGTGGAAGAGCGGATTGCGCAGACAGAAGAGCAGCGCCAGCAGGGCGGTCAGCAGCACGATGGCTGGCTTGATACCCGGGTTGACGCGAGGGGGAGTGAAACGGATGGAGTGATTCATGAAGTCGCCTGTTCCTGCAGCTGGTCTTGAAAGCGGGCCTATCTTGCCGAGCTAGTGAGTGCGATGCAATGGGGCGGGCCCGTGTGGGGCAAATATTCTCGAAAAAGCCCGGTTCTTGCAGGGAACCGGGCGCTGGCTGCGGCAATTTTGGCCGTCAGGGGATGTGGCAAAGCCATTCCCCCGATATCAACTGAAGTACTCAAGCAGGGGGGGTTGCGCTTCCAGTGTCGGCAGGTGACGGGCCCAGCGGATAAAGGCGTCGGCCAGGGTGATACCGAGCTCCTGATTGTGCTGGGTCAGGGTCCGCGCCAGTGCGGTGTAACCTTCCTTGCCGGAGGCGGTATAGGCGCTCGACACCCCGCGATAGACCTGTTCGGCATTGACCGCTTGCCACTGGCCGGGGGCGGCTTCCCACTCCAGTCGGGTGATGCGCTGGCCCTTGGGCCGATCGGCCTGATAGGTGAATCGCACCCCTGCGGTGTAGGGGAAGCTGCCATTGCCATTGCCGACCACGCCGTTGTTGGTGGCGTTGTCGATGGCATTCTCCAGCGCCTCCGCCAACTCGTGACCGTGTACCCGATAGAGGGTGAGGGGAATGGCAAACGGCAGCAGGCGACCGGCGATATCCGCTTCGCTCAGGGGGCCCGGCTCCAGCGAGCAGCGCACGCCGCCAGCATTGTGCAGGGCAAAGTCCACCTCGCCTACCTGTTCACGGGCGGCGGTCAGCATGGCACGGGCCACCAGCGGGGCGAGCTGGCTGCCGTGGGGCAGGGTGGCATCCGGCAGCCGCTGATGGGGCAACGGCGCCGCCAGCCGGGTGACGATGCGCTGGCTCATGGTTTCAATCTCCGGCCGGTAGCGTTTGGCCAGATGTTGTTCCAGTTGTGGATCCGGCTCGCAGAAGGTGAGCCCAGCGGGTGGGGTGGAGGCAAATGGCCAGGGCTGCCAGGGGAGCCACTCCAGCTGACCCTGACCTTGCACGACGCGGCCCGCCTCATCGAAGGTGAGCTCGCAGACACCGAGACAGAGGGCGCTGTGGCCAGCGTGCAGGATAGCCACCCCGTTGTTCATCAGCGGATAGCTGCCTTCGCTTGGCAGACCCAGCGGCGCGAGATCGCCGAGCAGGCTGTGGGTGTGGCCACCAATGATGAGACTGAGCTCGGGGAAGCGCTCGGCCAGCAGCTTGTCCTGATCCAGCCCGAGGTGGCTCAGCAGCACGATATGGTGGATCCCTTCGCGCCTGATCTCCTGCAACACCCTGGTGAGGGTGTCGGCGACCGCGTGGAAACGGGTGTGGGGATCCGGGTTGGCGATGGCAGCCATCTGGGCGAGGGTGATGCCGAGCAGCGCAAAGGGAACCCCGTCGATCACCTGACGATGCCAGGGCTGATGGGCGTCGTAGAGGTGGGGAATATCCCACAGCCCAAGCGGCGTGTCGGCTGGCTCCTGACTGTTGTCCAGATTGGCGGCCAGCACCGGAAAATCGAGCTGGCGCAAGAACTCCACCAGCGGGCCATTGCCCAGATCGAACTCGTGGTTGCCAAGTACCATGGCATCGGGGGCCAGCATGGCGAGCAGGTCGGCGTTGGCGCGCCCTTTGAAGCGGTTGAAATAGAGAGAGCCCTGAAAGGAGTCGCCACCATGCAGAAACAGAAAACGCTGGCCAGCTGCTGCGGCTTTGGCACGCAGTTGGGTCAGTCGGGTCAGGATCCGGGCATAACCGCCGCACTGGGTGCGCCACTGGCCTTCACCGACAGGGGAGAAGCTCATGGGCGCGCCATCGAAGTGGGAGTGGCAATCACTGAAATGGGCAAGTTGAACCGTAATACTCATCTCGGTCCTCCTTAGGGAGAAAATGAGCACCGAGTCTACTGCAAAGGGGGGGGAAGATACCAGCCCGGCAGGGTGCCGGGCTGGTCAACGATCAGGCGGGTACCATGATCTGGGTGGCGACAATCACCACCAGCAGGCCGACGGCGACCGGCATACTGGTGCGCTTGACCACCTCGAAAGGCGAGAGCTTGCCCATCCCGGCACAGGCGACCACCACCCCGGATACCGGAGAAATGGTGCGACCCAGGTTGGAGGCTTGCAGCATCGGGATCACCAGATAGGCCGGGTTGATGCCAAGGCTGCTGGCCAGGTTGGGAATCAGCTCCACAAAGGCGTAGAAGGGGGCATTGCCCGAGCCGGTGGTGAAGGCGGCCAGGGTGGTGATCACCACCAGTGACAGCATCATGATCAGGCCACCCGAACCGAGATCCTGCGCGTGAGCCAGCAGGGTGTCGATAAAGCCGATGGTCATCAGACCCTGGGCGAAGACACCGGCACCAACCAGCAGCATGACCACACCGGCAAAGGCGTCAGCCATGTTGCGCCAGCAGACCTGCAGACCGTCCAGCAGCTCCTTGCCATTGCGGATCCGCACGAGTTCCAGCAGGCTGGCCAGCACCATGCACATGACGATGATGGTGACGATATCCAGCTGCGGGCCCCATTTGCCGTCAAATACCAGCACCCCGATGATGGGGGTAAAGGGCAGGATGGCGTAGAAGGCTGGCGCAGTCGTCACCAGATCACCCGGGGCGACCGGCTCGTTGTGCTCACCGGATTTTTGGTCAAGGTAGCGCTGCCAGAAGAAGTGGGTCACCGCCATGCAGGCGATCGCCACCAGCGAGATGGGCAGGGTCAGCTTGAAGGCAAAGTCCAGCAGCGGCATGTTGGCGGCCTGAGCAGCCATCACCACGTCACCGGAGGTGGGTGCCAGAATGATCGCGGCTGGCGAGGCGCACACGGCCGCAGCCGCGCCACGGGAGATCCCCATGTTGACCATCAGCGGGAACAGGGTGGCCATCAGCAGCACGCCGAGGCCGGTAGCGGAGCTCACCGCCAGCGACATGGCGCAGGCCACCAGATAGGCGGCAACCAGCAGGATATAGGGGGACTTGATGATGCCGAGCGGTTTGCTGGCCAGCTTTACCAGAATGGTGTTGGCACCGATATGGCTCATGTAGCCGGCAAAGCCGCACAGCACCATGATCAGCATCCCCAGTCCACCGCCACGGTCATTGAGCAGGAAGCGGACGTATTCGAAGATATCGGTTGCGATATAGCCGGTGCTGACCACCTTGCTCGGCAGTACCGGCTTGCCCATCATGGCGGTGATGACCAGTAGCAGCAAGCCGCCGCTCAGCAGCACCCCGGTCGCGGAGTATCCTTTGAAAATGGCACGGCCCACCACCAGGGTGACCAGGGTGCCAAAGATGAGTTCCAGCATATGTTGCCTTCTGATTGGATGAGAGTGGAGGGAGTCTATTCCGATAGGGGTAGAGTGGCGACTGGAAACAGGATGTTGTGTGAGCTAAATCAACGTTTAACCCCATCAACAGAATTAAAGAAAGGTAAAGGTACTTTACCCAGCGGGTTTGGCTACCTACCCTTGCCAGCCTTGGTTGTCTTTTGAGGCTTTTATATGGTTGTTGGTGATTTTTCAGGCATTAAACGCTCTCTTTTCCTGCTTGCGATGCTATTTTCACCTACTTGCGTGTTTGCAGTAACCAATGACGGTTTTCATCAAACCGGTCCTCATCAGGCGGTCGCCATGCGGCGTCTCATGGCTCCTCACTCTTACGGCGTACTGGTGGTTGCCGAGGGGAACAGACCCCGTTTTGCCGCGCTGGCATCCAAAACCACCGAAGCAAACTGTCTGGTCCGTCATGCCATCCGGGTAGATGGGGTCGCGCTGCTGGTCACTCCGAGATTCTATGCCAAAGAGGGAAAACGGGGACTTTGCGAGCTGTGGCTCAATGAGGGGGCAGATCAGGACTTTTTTGCCAACCGCCTTAAAAATGATCATTTTATTCAGATAGATGGTCATGACATCAATGTGAAAAACTATCACCTCGACTGGCAGCGCATCAGCCGTCATGCTCAATAAAAATACAGTTTTGGCCTTGTGCCATACTCTGCTCACGCAACCTGTGAGCGTGCTCTGATTTCTGGGCGCATCATTGTATTGCGCCGCCTCGTCGTCACACATAGGCTATACCCGTCATCTGTGTGGCGGTGGGGTTCACCAAGGTTGGTACTCCGCCCGTGCAATCAAGGAAGGTCGTCTGGCATGGTCAGCAAGGTTTATGGAGTAGTGGGGGTCGGGTTGTTGCTGTTGCCCCTGATGAGTCAGGCTCAGCCGAGCCGGCCGCAAGTGGTGCCAGAGTCCCGCATCAATGTCCGTTTTTATGAGGTCAATGCAACCGGTCCGGAGCAGCTTGCCCGGGCGATTGCCCAGAGTGCTCCCAAGGTGAATGGCAAGCCCGTGCTCGGCAAGGCGAGTTATCAGGTGGACTGGCAGCTGGATACCGAGCAGTTGCCGGGTCGCTGCCAGCTCAACCGGGTGACGGTGACCACCAACGCCACTGTGTTGCTGCCCCGCTGGCGTCAGAGCGCGAACAGTAACGATCCTGCCCGCCAGCGCTGGGGGCGGCTGCTCTCCAGCATGTTTGACTACGAATCCCGCTTCAAGGAGATGGTGCTGCAAGGGGCCAATCAGGTGGGCGGTGCGATTGCGGCGTTACCGAGCCATGCAGATTGCCAGGCACTGCGCTATGCCGCGTGGGCAGCAGGTAGTGGCGAGCTGAACAAGATTAAGGGACGGCTCGACGGATTCCAGCGTCAGACAGGTTACGGCGAACAGCTTGGGGTGCACTGGCCCAAGTGAGCGCTATCTCAAGACGCAATATCCAGCATCGCACGATTTGATAAATAGAATGGCCGCCCGATGGGCGGCCATTCTATTTGTTTGCAGAGTCCGGTTCAGACTAGCGCTTTGCCTTGAGCAGCTTGCGTACCCAGTAACGGGCAGGGTGGAGCGCTTCCAGCAGATCGGCGGCCAGCGGCAGGGGATCGCCGCAGATCTCGCTGGCGAGCAGCTCACCACAGAGCGGCGCCGAGCAGAGACCCCGAGAGCCGAGCGCCCCCAGCACATAGAGGCCGGGGTGAAGGGGGAGTGGCTGGGCGTTGTGCTGATCATGCTGCAACTGCGCATAGTGATCCGCCAGACCTTGCAATCTGGCCACTGGCCCCACCACCGGCAGGTGATCCCGACTGGCGCAACGCACCCCAACGCGCGCCTCGTTGCCGCTCACATCCACCTCGGCGGGCCAGGTTTGCTCCGGCAGGCAGGCTTGCAACCGCACCTGATTCTGGATTTGCTCCTCGGCACGAAACTCAAGGCTGCTCTGGTTGCGGCCATAACTGGCACCAATACAATGTTGATCGTTGTGCATCGGCGTGAGGTAGCCATCGTAGCAGAGCACTGTGTTGAGTTGACTCAAGCTGGCCGTGGTCGGCACATGGCTCACCTGACCGCGCACCGGATAGAGCGGCAGCTCGGCAAAGGGGAGCAGTGCTGGCAACTGGTGACCGGCGGCGACCACCAGATTGGGGGCCTGCCAGTGGCGGTCATCCTGGCTCTCTACTTGCCAGCCATCGGCCTGCTCGGCAATGGCGCTTACTTGGGTGTGGTACTCCACCTGCAGCAGACCACGGGCTTGCGCCTCCTTGATGGCTGCTCGGGTGAGATCGGCCGGGCAGAGCCAGCCACCCAGCGGGTAACTGACGCCGCTGTGGCCGCAGGGCAGGCCGACTACTTGTTCTACTTCCGCTGTCGATAGGGGTTGCATCAGTTCGGACGGGAAGGGGCCCTGACTCATCTTGGCCAGCTTGGCTGCCGATTTGTCGTCATAACCAAGCTGGGTCACTCCGCATAATTCGAAAGCGATAGGATGGCGTTCGGCCAACGCCAGCAGCCGTTGGCGGGCATAGCCAAAGGCGAGCGAATAGAAGCGTGACAGGGCGTCGTGCTCGCCGTTGAGCAGCGGATAGAGGGCTCCCTGGCGGTTGCCTGAGGCGCCGGTGGCCGGTTCGCCATCTGCACACAGCAACGTCACCTTGCGACCCCGATCTACCAGAGAGAGCGCCGTCATGGCCGAGGCGATGCCGCCGCCGATGATCACCACCTCGCCAGCGCGTCCGGCAGGACGGGCATACCAGGGGGCGATGGTCTGCTGCGGCTGCTTGTCGGTGCGATCCCCCACCAGCATCTCCCGCTTGCTACCGTGGCCCTTCACCTTCTTCATGGCAAAACCGGCGGCAATCAGGCCGCGACGGACAAAGCCGGCACAGGTAAAGGTGGCGATGGAGCAATCGGGACGGGCGAGGCGAGCGAGACAATCAAACAGCTCCTGTGTCCACATCTCCGGGTTCTTGGCCGGGGAGAAACCATCCAGATACCAGGCATCCACCAGCCCCTCTGCCCGGTGAGGCACCTGCGGCAGCATATCCTTGATATCGCCAAACCAGAGATCGAGGCGAATGCGGCCGCCCGCAAAATGCAGGCGGTGGCAACCGGAGACCGGCAGCGGCCATTGGGCGACAAGATCCTGACTCAAGTGGCCAAGTTCAGGCCAGGCGGCCAGCGCCTTGCGCAGATCGTCTTGGGTCAGGGGGTATTTCTCGAAACTGATGAAGTGCAGACGGGAGCCGTTACCGGATTGGGGCGCCTGTTCCAGGAAGGCTTGCATTGTCGCCAGAAAGTTAAGGCCTGTGCCGAAACCTGTTTCACCTATCACGAAACTGTCACTATCGTGGTGCGAAAATCGCGCAGGTAGCCGGTTTTGCTGCAAAAAGACGTAGCGGGTTTCACTTAGACCGTTATCATTGGAAAAGTACACATCCCCGAAGTCACTGGAGACAGGAGTTCCCGCTTCATTCCAGTCCAATCGGGCATGATGTAAGGATGTTTGACTCACGTTTTCCTCGGCTCGCGTCACAAAATCGCGGGCATTCTACGTGAAAGCAGACCAGTTTGGCAGCCGAAAGCGGGTAGACTTGGCGCCAGTTTTTCCAGACGAGATGAATTAATGAGAAGAGCAGTGATCACCGGTATCGGCGTCATCTCCAGTATCGGCAACAACAAGGAAGAAGTGCTGGCCTCCCTGAAAGCAGGTAAATCCGGCATCACCTATTCCGAGCAGTTCGAGCAGCACAACCTGCGCAGCCGTGTCTGGGGTAACATCAAACTCGATCCGTCTGAACTGATCGACCGTAAAGTCATGCGTTTCATGGGCGACGCTGCGGCCTACGCCTACCTCTCCATGCAGCAGGCCATTGAAGATGCTGGTCTGGCGGAAGATCAGGTCTCCAACGAGCGTACCGGCTTGGTGGTCGGTTCAGGTGGTGCCTCCGGCAAGAACACCTCGGAATCTGTGGACATCGCCCGTGAGAAAGGGGTCAAGCGTGTGGGCCCTTACATGGTGCCGCGCACCATGTCTTCCACCACCTCTGCTTGTCTCGCGACCCCGTTCCAGATCAAGGGTGTCAACTACTCCATCAGCTCAGCTTGCGCCACCTCTGCGCACTGCATCGGTCACGCGCTTGAGCTGATCCAGCTTGGCAAACAGGATGTGGTCTTCGCAGGTGGCGGTGAAGAGCTGGACTGGTCCTCTACCATCCAGTTTGACGCCATGGGCGCCCTCTCCACCAAGTACAACGACACGCCAGAAAAAGCGTCCCGTACCTATGATGCGAACCGCGACGGTTTCGTTATCTCCGGTGGCGGCGGCATTCTGGTGATCGAAGAACTGGAACATGCGCTGGCCCGTGGCGCTCACATCTATGCCGAGCTGACCGGTTACGGTGCTACCTCCGATGGTTACGACATGGTTGCACCGAGCGGTGAAGGCGCGGTGCGTTGCATGAAGATGGCGATGCAGGGTGTGGGCAAGGTTGACTACATCAACACCCACGGCACCTCCACTCCGGTGGGGGATACCAAAGAGCTGGAAGCTATCCAGACGCTGTTTGGCGCCAACGGTCCCAAGATCTCTGCCACCAAGGCGATGACCGGCCATGCGCTGGGCGCTGCGGGCGTGCACGAGGCTGTCTACTCCCTGCTGATGATGGAACACGGCTTTATCGCCCCCAGCATCAACATCGAGACCCTGGACGAGAAAGCCGAAGGCCTGCCCATCGTGCGCGAGTACGAAGCGGCCGAGCTCAATACAGTCATGTCCAACAGCTTCGGCTTTGGCGGTACCAACGCCTCCCTGGTGTTCAGCAAGTTCAAAGCTTGATCATCCGGTTGATATGAAAAAAGCGCCTCAGGGCGCTTTTTTTGTCTTCGGGATCTGCCATCACTCATTGCTGAGCAGAGCAGAGCAGAGCAGAGCAGAGCAGAGCAGAGCAGAGCAGAGCAGAGCAGAGCAGAGCAGAGCAGAGCATCGACCATTGTGGAATAGGGGGAGTGGGTTGGTGGCAGATTTCAGCGCAGATGGGGGGCGCCACACCAATGAGCCTGCTCCGCACTTGGGAGAAAGGCAGATAGCAAGAAGGGAGCCTGAGGCTCCCTTCTTTGTTAGCGGTAATGTGATGGCTGTTGGCTAGAACCAGAAGCCGATGATAAAGGAGCCCGCCAGGGTTAGCATCACGTTGGCTACCGCATAGGTACCTGCGTAGCCGAGCGCCGGAATGGAGCTGTTGGCTGCCTCGTTGACCACATCCATCGCTGGGGCACAGGTACGGGCACCTGTGATGGCACCGAGCAGCAGCGCCGGGTTCATCTTGAGCACCCAGACCCCGAACAGGTAGCCGACCAGCACCGGCAAGGTGGTCACCAGCATGCCGGAGAAGAGCACTACCGTACCCACCTCGCTGAGGTGGTCGAGGATGCCGCCACCGGCTTTCAGACCCGTACTCACCATAAAGACCGCAAGACCGAGATCCTTGGCCAATCTGAGCGCGCCGGGCGGCACATAGCCGACCGTCGGGTGGTTGGCCCGCAGGTAACCCATCAGAATGCCTGCCAGCAGCAGGCCGACGGCGTTGCCGAGACCGAATTCGATCTGACCGAACACCAGCGAAACGGAGCCGATCAGCAGGCCGAGTACGAAGAAGGTGGTGAAGGCCACCAGATCCGTGGTCTGGCTGTGGATGCTGATAAAGCCGATCTTGTTGGCCAGCAGTTTGACCCGCTGCTTCTCGCCGCTGATCTGCAACACGTCACCCTTTTGCAGCATGATGTTGCGATCGAACGGCATCTCGATCTGGGAGCGTACCACCCGGTTGAGGAAGCACCCTTTCTCGGTGAGGTTGAGCTCCACCAGATGGCGGCCTACCACGGAGTCATTCTTTACCACTATCTCTTCGGTGACGATCTGCAGGTCAAGCAGGTTGCGGTCGAACACCTCTTTACCGTTGCGGTAGTTGACGTCCAGCTTCTCGTGGCTTTCGGGATAGCCCACCAGGGCGATCTCGTCCCCTTCCTGAATAACGGCATCACCATCGGGACTGGCCAGAATGCCGTTGCGGCGGATCCGCTCTACATAGCAACCGGTGTGGGGGTAGATACCGGTCTCTCGTAGGGTACGACCACCTATCCATGCTGCCAGCTCGGGGCCAACCCGATAGGCGCGGATGATGGGCAGATAGGTCTTGCGACTTTCGCTGTCGGAGAGACCCCGCTCACGGGCGATTTTTTGTGCCTCGGTATTGAGGTCGAGGCGTGCCAGCGAGGGGAGATAGCGCACTACCAGCATCAGGCCCACCAGACCCACCAGATAGGTCAGGGCGTAGCCGATGCCCATGTTGTCGAGCACCGCCTGCATATCGGTCTGATGGGGCAGGTTGAGCAGACCGCTGCGCAAGGCATCCTGGGCACCCACTAGCGCCGGAGTCGAGGTGAGGGAACCCGCCAGGATCCCCGCCGCCATGCCCGGCCCCAGATTGAAGAACTTGGCCAGCCCCACCGTCAGCAGCAGGGCGGTCAGCAAGATCACCAGGGTGAGAGTGATGTAGTGAATGCCATCGCGCAGGAAGACGCTGAAGAAGTGAGGGCCCGCCTCAATCCCCACACAGAAGATGAACAGCATAAAGCCGACGTTCTCGGTCGTGGCGGTGAACTCGAAGCCCATCTGGCCAAACAGCAGGGCGGTAAACAGCACACCTATGGTGTTGCCAATCTGAAAGTTGCCAATCCGTACCTTGCCAAGCAGCAGCCCGAAGGCCAATACCACGAACAGCAGCAGGGAGTCGCTTTGATGTAGCAGTGTCACAAAGTCTATGGTCATGCCCGGAAAAACCGAGGAAAAAAGTGGGGCCGATATTGTGCCGGATCTATCCCCAATAAAGAAGCGCAAGGGAGCGATTAATCGGACGTTATCGGACGCTATTTGTGGAACCGGCGGCGTGATAGGGAGACAAGCGGATGAAATCTGGCAATTTTTGCTGTAACCGTCGTTGTCAATTAGTGAAATCTGCTGCCCGCGACCGAAGTACTCTGGCGCAGGCCGATATTTTAGATTCTGCTGTTCAGCCGCTTGGCGGGGATCAGTTTCAGCAGATTCAACCTATGGCCGCCATGGTTGGCTGAGGGGCAAATCAGCTTGATATTTGCCCATTCGCCCATGGGGCATGGGTTGGCAAAAAGATGCTTCTGAAAAGTGCCAATAGAGCCTGTCACTAGGTGGTTCCGGAGGGAGCAAAAAAACAGCATAAAATCAGGTTGGCCAGCAAAATGACTCTTCGCCGGGGGCCATCAAGGGCAATCCCGCGTCCTGACAGGGCTTGCTGCACTTACCCACAGAATCTGTGGATAACCCTGTTTATGAAACTTGTTCATCGCCCTGAAAGCCGCGCCAGCACTGGGATGCAAGGGCTGTTCAAAAAATACCGGAAGAAAAATGTTTGTATAAAAATCAAATAGTTAGATGCGACAGGAGAAAACTCTGTCGAGCAGGAACGGGTAACAAAAGGGATCGTCAGCAGCAAGAAGGATCTTGTGCATTAAAATTGGCAGGAGAGGGCACTAAAGTGGATAACTTGCACCGAGATGGTGAGGAATTGGCTCCCCCGACTGGACTTGAACCAGTGACATACGGATTAACAGTCCGCCGTTCTACCGACTGAACTACGGGGGAACATCAGGCAAGGAGGAGCATCATACAGAAGGTGTCCGAGGTGGTCAAGCCATTCGCGGTATGATGGCACGGGTGTACCGCTGCCAAACCCTCGGTTACACTGCTCCTCTGCTGTTTTGTGTCGGGAGTGTTCATGAGCAAATTGTTCAAGTTAGCCAGCCAGTTTCAACCCGCCGGGGATCAGCCCACGGCGATTGCCCAACTGCTGGATGGCATCGAGTCGGGGCTGGCCCATCAGACCCTGCTAGGGGTGACCGGTTCGGGCAAGACCTTCACCATGGCCAACGTCATCGCCACCCTGAACCGCCCGACCATGATCCTGGCTCCCAACAAGACCCTGGCCGCCCAGCTCTATGGTGAGATGAAGGAGTTCTTCCCCGACAACGCGGTGGAGTATTTCGTCTCCTACTACGACTATTACCAGCCCGAAGCCTATGTGCCGACCACCGACACCTTTATAGAGAAGGATGCCTCGATCAACGATCACATCGAGCAGATGCGATTGTCGGCCACCAAGGCGCTGCTGGAGCGGCGCGACGTGGTGATCGTTGCTTCGGTGTCGGCCATCTATGGTTTGGGGGATCCCCAGGCTTATCTGAGCATGATGTTGCACTTGAAAGTGGGGGATGTGATCAACCAGCGGGATATCCTGCGTCGCCTCGCCGAGCTGCAGTACACCCGCAACGACATGGCGTTTCAACGCGGCACCTTCCGGGTGCGCGGTGAAGTGATCGACATCTACCCCGCCGAATCGGACAAGCTGGCCCTGCGGGTAGAGCTGTTTGATGAAGAGGTGGAGCGCCTCTCCCAGTTCGACCCGCTGACCGGCGCCATCGAGCAGACGGTGGTGCGCTATACCATCTACCCCAAGACCCACTACGCAACCCCGCGGGAGACCATTCTGGGGGCTATCGAGCATATCAAGGAGGAGCTGCGCAGTCGCCGCGAGCAGCTGTTGTCCCTCAACAAGCTGGTTGAAGAGCAGCGCATCAGCCAGCGTACCCAGTTCGACATGGAGATGATGCAGGAGCTGGGTTACTGCTCCGGTATCGAGAACTACAGCCGCTACCTCTCCGGCCGTGCGCCGGGGGAGCCGCCGCCGACCCTGTTTGACTACCTGCCGGGGGACGGTCTGCTCATCATCGACGAGTCCCACGTCACGGTGCCGCAGATCGGCGCCATGTTCAAAGGGGACCGCTCCCGCAAGGAGACTCTGGTGGAGTACGGCTTCCGGCTCCCCTCTGCGCTGGACAACCGGCCGCTCAAGTTCGACGAATTTGAAGCGCTGATGCCGCAGACTGTGTTTGTCTCGGCGACTCCCGGCCCCTACGAGCTGGAGAAGTCCGGCGGCGATGTGGTGCAGCAGGTGGTGCGCCCAACCGGCCTGCTCGATCCGGAGATCGAGGTGCGTCCTGTGACCACGCAGGTGGACGATCTGCTCTCCGAGATCCGCAAGCGGGTCGCCGTCGAGGAGCGGGTGCTGGTTACTACCCTGACCAAGCGGATGGCGGAAGACTTGACCGAGTATCTGGCGGAGCACGACGTCAAGGTGCGCTATCTCCACTCCGATATTGATACGGTCGAACGGGTGGAGATCATCCGCGATCTGCGCCTTGGCAAGTTCGATGTGCTGGTGGGCATCAACCTGCTGCGGGAAGGTCTCGACATGCCGGAGGTGTCGCTGGTGGCGATTCTGGATGCGGATAAAGAGGGCTTCCTGCGTTCGACCCGCTCGCTGATCCAGACCATCGGCCGGGCGGCGCGTAACCTCAACGGCAAGGTCATTCTCTACGGCGATACCATCACCAACTCGATGAAGGTAGCCATTGAGGAGACCGAGCGGCGCCGCGCCTTGCAGCATGCCCATAACCTCAAGCATGGGATCACCCCCAAGGGGCTCAACAAGTCCATTGGCGATGTGATGGACATGGGGGGCAGCCGCACGGCAGGCAAACCAGGCAAGGGGATGCGCAAGGCAGCCGAGCCGCAAGGGGAATACCATGTCCGCTCTGCCAGCGAGATTGCCAAAGAGATCAAACGGATGGAGGAGCAGATGTTCCAACATGCCCGGGATCTGGAGTTCGAACAGGCGGCGGCACTGCGGGATCAGATCCAGCGGTTGCGCAGCGAGTTGATCGAATCATGAGCCGTAAACGCTGGCTGATTTGGCAACGACTTCGTCGTCTCTATCAGGGGTTTCGCCATCCCGGTACCCCCTGGTGGGCGAGGGGCCTGGTGATCCTTATCCTGCTCTATGGCATCAGTCCGGTGGATCTTATCCCCGACGTGGTGCCCGTGCTGGGATGGTTCGATGATGTGACCCTGCTGCTGGTGTTGCTATGGGGTTGGGAGCGTTGTCTTCCCCCTGCAGTGCGCAGCGAGCTGGAACAGGCCTCCTAGTTCACCTTTTCAACACCACGCTCGGTATCTCTCTTTGTGCTCCCACCCTCGAAGGAAGCGGAAAAACGGTTTCATTTGAAGGTGGGCGCTGCGGGATGAAAAAGAGGCAGGCCCGGTGATTGTCGCCCGGATGGCATTGGCGTAGACTCCACGCCGTTCACTTTATGGGTATGGAAAAAATGGATCTGATCCTCTTTGCAATCGACTTTATCCTGCACGTTGATGTGCATTTGAAAGAGCTGTTCGAGAACTATGGCGTCTGGGTTTACGCCATCCTGTTTCTGATCATCTTCTGTGAAACCGGCTTGGTAGTGACGCCGTTCCTGCCGGGTGACTCCCTGCTGTTTGCCGCCGGTGCGCTTACCGTGGGCAGTGTGCTGGACGTCCATACCCTGGCGGTCGTGCTGATCATCGCTGCCGTGCTGGGCAACGTGGTCAACTACACCATTGGTCACTTCTTCGGCGAGCAGCTGTTCCGCAACCCGGACTCCAAGATCTTCCGCCGGGATTATCTGGAGAAGACCCATGCTTTCTACGCCAAGCATGGCGGCAAGACCATCATCATCACCCGCTTCCTGCCCATCGTGCGTACCTTTGCGCCGTTCGTGGCAGGGATGGGGGCCATGACCTATCCGCGTTTCCTGGCGTTCAACCTGGTTGGCGGCCTGCTGTGGGTACTCTCCTTCGTCTATGCCGGCCACTTCTTTGGCAATCTGCCGGTGGTGCGTCATAACTTTACCCTGCTGATCTTCGGCATCATTGGTATCTCCCTGTTGCCCATGGTAATTGGCGCGGTCAAGGCCAAGATGAGCACGGCCAAGGCGTAACCAGAAATACGGTCAATCAGTACGAGAAAGGGGGGGCCATTATGGCTCCCCCTTTTTATCTCCACGCGGGCATGACACTCAGTTGCAGCAGCGCCCTTTCACCAGATTGCCGATGGCCACTATGGTGAAGACCAACAGGTAAGCGGCGAAGATGACGACCAGCCACTGGGGCATGGAGTAACCGAAGAACTGCCAGGTGATCTGGGCACAATCCCCTTCCGGCATAAAGATCCAGGGGAGCCACTGATCGAGCGGAGCCCAGCTCGGGAAATCGGCAAACGGGCTGCAGACGTTGAACGGGGAGGGATTGACCTGATAGTCCACATGCTTGAGGGCCAGCTGGAAGCCGCGGAAGGCACTGTAGCCCCACAGCAACATGGCACTCCAGCGAACATACCACTTATCCGGCGCCACCATGCCGAGCAGACCAGCGGCCAGCACACCCAGGGTCGCCAACCGTTCGTAAACACACATCACGCACGGGGAGAGGCCCAGCACATGCTGGAAGAAGAGGGCGCACAACTCGAGGAACAGGGCTGATGCTGCCAACAGGCCCCAAGCCAGCCGATGGGCGGCAATACGGCGGAGAAACTCGATCATCTAATTGATCTCTCAGAAAAAACAGTGGCTGAATTAGAGCAGAGCGGAACCGAAAAGAAAAGGGCCCTGAAAGGGCCCTCGGAAACCATCTCAATGGATTAATGCAGCGCCGGCTGTACCGCTGGCAGCGCACTCTCCATCACCAGCCATCCGTGCTGATAGAACCACTCGGTGGCAGGACCAAGCAGCAATTCGACAGAGAAAAAGCCGATCAGTCCCAGCACCAATGTGTAGGGCAGCGCCATCCAGACCATGCGGCCATAGGAGAGACGCAGCAGCGGCGCCAATGCCGAAGTGAGCATAAACAGGAAAGCGGCCTGACCATTGGGGGTGGCTACCGATGGCAGGTTGGTACCTGTATTGATGGCTACCGCCAGCAGATCGAACTGGGCGCGGTCGATGGCACCATTGAGCATGGCCGTCTTCACCTCATTGATGTAGACGGTGCCGACAAAGACGTTGTCACTGACCATGGAGAGCACCCCGTTGGCCAGATAGAAGAGGGCCAGCTGGTTCTCCGGTTTGGCTGCCAGTACCAGTTGGATCACCGGCTTGAACAGCTGCTGATCGATGATGACGGCGACCACGCTGAAGAAGACCGCCAGCAGGGCGGTGAAGGGGAGTGCCTCCTGGAAGGCTTTACCCAGCGAGTGCTCCTCGGTGATCCCGGTCAGGGAGGTGGCCAGCACGATGACCGAGAGGCCAATCAGACCAACGGCAGCCAGGTGCATGGCCAGACCGACGATTAGCCAGACCGCAATCAATGCCTGAACGATCAGCTTGGCCTTGTCTTGCGGGCTGCGTTTTGCCTCTTCGTAGCGGTTGTACTCCTCCATGATGGCGCGCACCGTGTCCGGCAGGCGGGCGCCATAGCCAAACCAGCGGAACTGCTCCACCAGCACGCAGGTCAGCAGACCGCAGATAAAGACGGGGACGGTCACAGGGGACATACGAATGGCAAATTCAGCGAAGTTCCAGCTTGCTTGCTCGCCGATGATGAGGTTTTGCGGCTCGCCCACCAGAGTGCAGACACCACCCAGCGCGGTACCGATGGCGGCATGCATCATCAGACTGCGCAGGAAGGCGCGAAAATCATCGAGATCCTGGCGATTGAGCTCGGCGACTTCCTTATCATCGGTATGGTCATGGCTGTGACCAAACTCCTTGCCGGACGAGACCTTGTGATAGATGGCATAGAAACCGGTGGCAACGCTGATTACCACGGCAATGACCGTCAGTGCATCGAGAAAAGCCGACAGGAAGGCGGAGACCAGACAGAAGGAGAGGGAGAGCAGGATCTTGGAGCGAACGCCGATCAGCAGCTTGGTGAAGACATAGAGTAGCAACTGCTTCATGAAATAGATGCCTGCCACCATGAACACCAGCAGCAGCAGCACTTCGATATTGGCGACCAGCTCGTGCTTGACCTGATCGGCGGAGGTCATGCCGATCAACACGGCTTCGATCGCGAGCAGACCGCCCGGTTGCAGGGGGTAGCACTTGAGGGCCATGGCCAGGGTGAAGATAAATTCAACGACCAGTAACCAGCCTGCAATGAAAGGATCAAGGTGGAAGGCGATCGGATTGATCACCAGAAATAGCAAAATGGCGTTTTTGTACCACTGTGGCGCATTGCCCAAGAAGTTCTTGGCGAATGCCTGCCCTAGGCTTATTGGCATGATAATGGGTCTCAACTTTGTTGTTAGGATCTGCTTCTATGCAGTCAAGGATGATTCGACCTGTGCCTCCGGATGTTGGCCTTTATCTGTCTGATTCCTCGTGATTTTAATCAAAAAGCGTGACGATTATAAATGATAGCCGATGGATCTCTGCCCATCTGTCTGTTTTATAACCACCTTGTCGGGGTTGGCCGGCTTCCTCGTGGCGATTAGATACATATTCCCGACACTATATTTGCCATATGTGAGCAGAGGACTGACCTTATGCTTGCCAGCCATCATCGCTTTGATATCATTCGTCAGCCTTTTTACGCATTACAACAGAGTCAATTCATGGTTATAAAAGCGCAGAGCCCAGCTGGGTTTGCCGAGGAATACATCATCGAGTCCATCTGGAACAATCGCTTTCCTCCCGGATCTATTCTGCCCGCCGAGCGTGAATTATCCGAGTTGATCGGGGTGACGCGGACTACCTTGCGCGAAGTGCTGCAGCGGCTGGCCCGTGATGGCTGGTTGACCATCCAGCATGGCAAGCCGACCAAGGTGAACAATTTCTGGGAAACCTCCGGCCTCAATATTCTGGAGACGTTGGCCCGTCTGGATCAGGACAAGGTTCCTGATCTGATAGCTCAGTTGCTCTCAGCCCGTACCCATATCTGCACCATCTTTATCCGCGGGGCGATCCGTCACAATCCGGAACAGGCCGCCGAGATCCTGCGTGGCGCCGATGGGGTCGAGAACAACGCACAGGCTTATGCCGAGTTCGATTATCGCCTGCACCACCAGCTGGCGTTTGCTTCCGGTAATCCGATCTACGCCCTGATCCTGAACGGTTTCAAAGGGTTGTACAGTCGGGTTGGCAGCTATTACTTCTCCGACAAGCAGGCCCGCGAGACCGCAGATGCCTACTACAAGACCCTGCTCAATCTGGCGGAGACCAAGAACCACGAAGCCGTGTTCATGACGGTGCGTCAGTACGGTATCGAGTCCGGCAAGCTGTGGACCCGCCTGCGTCAGGACATGCCAAGCGATCTGTGCGACAACTGATCCCTTGCCTGTGCTGTCCAAGAAACGCGCCATCCGGCGCGTTTTTTTATTCTGCCGTGTTTGTGTCTATCCTTGATTGGCAGTGGTAATTGCTTGAACTGCATGGATATTTGGCCAAAAAGCTTGATCCAGCGCAAATGAACCCTGCATTTATCACTTTGGTGGCATAGGACCCAACCGCTGATTGAGGTCAAATGGAGGCATCAAGAGCGGAGCCAATATCCGCCAGAAGGAACACACCTTTCACCGGATGAAGGACACAACAATGAGTCTTCTTGAACACACCATCTGGACAGTACTGGGATACGGGGCCATGCCCTTTATCTTTCTGAGCGGATTCGTGGCGGTGGCAGTGACCTGTTGCATGCTGCTGAACGCGTTCGGGGTACAGTCCGCCGAGAAGTGAGTCGCTTCTCATGCCGCCAAATGCCAGTCTTCGGACTGGCATTTGTTTTTTGTGTCTTTTAAAGCACTTATCCCGGCAGGGAAGGGGAAATCTTTGGTCCGGATGGTCGAACCTGCCGCCGATTTTGATTACACTGGCGCCCGTATTTCCCACTCACCCTTCTCTAATCCAGGTGTTCAAGGTTTTCTATGGCTCTCAAGGCAACCGTATTCAAGGCCCAGATCAGTTTGTCTGATATGGATCGCAATCTGTATCAGGACTTCTCCCTCACCCTGGCGCGCCACCCCTCCGAAACCGATGAGCGGATGATGATCCGGCTGGCGGCCTTTGCCTGGCACGCTGCCGAGCGACTGGAGTTCACCAAGGGATTGAGCGCCGATGACGAACCCGAGCTATGGTGCAAGAACTACTCGGACGAAATAGAGCTCTGGATCGAGCTGGGCCAACCCGATGAAAAACGGCTGAAAAAGGCCTGTAACCGTGCTCGTCAGGTGGTGCTCTACCTCTACGGCGGTCGTGGCACCAGCGTCTGGTGGAAGCAGAACCAGGGCAAGCTGAGCCAGCATGACAACCTCAGCATCATCGAACTCTCCGACAGCCAGACTCTGCCGCTCACCGCCATGGTCGAGCGCACCATGCAGCTCACCTGCACGATCTCCGATGGTCAGCTCTGGGTCAGTAACGGCGCACTGGAAGTGACGCTGGATCCGGTGGTGCTGATGGGCAAACCGGTCCGCGAACTGTAACGGACGCCGCCCATGTTCAGCGCCTTGCTCAATATCGTCATTCCGGTGTTCGGTGTGGTCGGGCTCGGTGCCCTCTATGGGCGATTGCGACCGGGGGCCGCGCTCGGTTACGTCAATCGGGCCAATATCGAGCTGTTTACCCCGGCGCTGGTCTTCTCCGCGCTGGTCAAGAATCCGTTGGTGCTGGCGGAGCATCTGCCGCTGATTGCGGCGGGGGCGCTGGTTATTCTGTTACCCGGTCTGCTGCTCGCACTGCTCAAACTCAAAGGGATTGAGCGGGCAGCCCTGATCTTGCCCGCCATGTTCCGAAATACTGGCAATCTTGGTATCCCCTTGATGGTGCTGGCGTTTGGCGAGCAGCAACTGGGGGCCATCGTGATCCTCTTTGTGCTCTCCAATCTGCTGCACTTCTCGGTCGGCATGTTTATTCTCTCGGCTAATACCTCCCGCTGGCTGTGGCTGCGCAGCCCTGTGTTGTGGGCCGCGCTGGCCGGTTTGCTGGTGGCCAACCTGCACATTACGCTGCCGGAATATGTGGTGACCACGGCCTCGCTGCTCGGCCAGATCTCGGTGCCCCTGATGCTCTTTGCGCTGGGCATTCGCCTGATGGAGGGAGAACTCGATCACCTGGGCCTCGCGCTCAAGTGCAACCTGCTCTATCTGCTGGCGGGGGGATTGTCGCTGCTGCTGGCGATCTGGCTGTTGCCGCTCAAGACGGAGTGGATCCCGCTGTTGATGTTGTCGGTTTCCTTGCCCCCTGCTGTGTTGAATTACATGCTCTGCGAGCAGTATCACTGCCAGCCGGACAAGGTGGCCAGTATCGTGCTAGGCGGCAATGCCCTCTCTGTGCTGGTGATCCCGCTGGCGGTCTGGCTGGCACTTCATCTGCCCGGCTAAGTCAGATTGCATCGGTGCGGCGGTGCGACTCACTGGTCTATTGCTTGATCGAACCGAGTCGCAGTAGTTCGCATCTAATCCATGCCATCTCTGTCCATTATTGCCTCGTGATACATCTGTCGTCCCCCTATCCAACCCTGAGCCCCGGGCCTAACGGCGACAGCTATAGTATGAAAAAGAGCTGACTGACACTGTTTAACCAATGCCAGTGAGGGAAACCGGATGAGCACAAGTGAGCAATCTGAGCCTGTGGGGCAGGAAAAATCGCGCTATGACCCGGCATTGCCTACCGGTTATGACTGGCGCAGACACCGCCGCTTTATCCTCAGTGGTGGTGGTTACAAGGCAGAATGTCGCCGTCGCAACTGGTTTCTGGAGTTGCTCAACCCGGTGCCCTATGTGGTGGTGCGCGACATAGCCATCGGCGGCATCGGTATTCTGGGGGCCATACGGTTGAAAGAGGGGGATGAGCTGGTGATTGCCATTCCCTCTGGCGAGAAACTGCGCGGTCTGGTCGTGAGATCCCAGCCAGACCCACTCTTTCCCAAACTCTATCGCACCGGTATTCGTCTGCATCGTTATCCAACGGCCGAGCTGTTTGCCCGCTGGCAAAGTTACATTCAGCCGCAAGATAAAGCGGATTTCGACCATGAGTGCCAAGTCTTGAAACAGGTACGCGGCGCGTGAGCCAGATGCCATTTCAGTGGCTGTTTTCCCCACCTTTAGCATGATATGTCGATGGACTTCGCGGATCAGCAGGCTTGGCTGGTCTGAGTGGTTTATCTCACTGCATGTGTTTTCATCTTTATGTTTTTATTGAATTTTATCTGTACCTCTGAAGTCGCAGAGGATGCGGATCTTTTTCCCTTTTCGTGATCCCCCCCGAAGTAGTTCCCCCTGATATCCCTTAGTATCTGGCCAGCATGACTCCCTTTCGGGGGAGGATAACAAGAACAAAAAGGAATGATGGATGAGATCCGTGAGCAACCAGTGTCTGTTGATGCAGATCCAGCCGACCATCTTGCGCTTTGCCAAGATGCTGGCGAGTGTGCTGCAGCTTGAGGTCGAGATTGTGGATGCCGATATGGTTCGGGTGGCTGGCACCGGGCCCTATGGCAAGTTCTTCGGACGTCAGCTGGAGGGGGATTCCCGACTGCTGCGCTATGTGATTGATAACCAGCGGGAGAAGATCGTTACCCACACCAGCGATGATCCCGTGTGTGACGGTTGTACCTGCAAGGAGAGCTGCCGTGAGCGCGCCTTCCTCGGGGTGCCCATCATGGTGGACGAGCGCTGTATCGGGGTGATCAGTCTGGTGGCCTTCAGCGACGAGCAGCAGGCGCGCCTCAACAACAATCTGCAGGATGTGTGCGACTATGTGCGCCATATCTCCACCATCTTTGTGGCCAAGTTGCTCGATTCACGCGGGCTGTCGGATGGGGTCAACAAGGTGTTCCTCAATCTGATGACCAACATGGATCAGGGCTGCCTGTTGCTCGATGACAAGAGTCAACTGCTCTACGCCAACGAGGTGGCACTCCATCATCTGGGTTGCCAGCAGGAACAGCTGCAGGGGCGCGAAGTGGGGATCCGACCGCTCACCTTCTCCCAACAGGGGCTGAGTGGTCATCTTCAGCACATCATCACCTTTGAAGGTCGTCAGGAGCTGATCATCGGCCAGCTACATCATGTGCAGGGCCAGCAGCTCTTTCTGATGGCCTTTCACCAGTCCCACTCCGGCCAGGTTCAGGAGCCGGACCCGGATGTGCGGATCGATCAGCTGATCGGCGAGAGCAAGCCGATGCGCACCCTCAAACGACTGCTGCATCGCATCGCCCAGAGTCCCTCCAGCGTGCTGATTTGCGGCGAGAGCGGCACCGGTAAAGAGGTGGTGGCCCGCGCCGTCCATCGCTTGAGTCCGCGTCAGGACAAGCCTTTTATTGCCATCAACTGTGCCGCTATTCCCGAACAACTGCTGGAGAGCGAGCTGTTTGGCTATGTGAAGGGATCGTTTACCGGCGCTTCCAGCGGTGGCAAGCAGGGCCTTATTCAGGCGGCCCATCAGGGCACCCTGTTCCTCGACGAGATTGGCGACATGCCGCTCACCATGCAGGCCAAGCTGCTGCGGGTGCTGGAGCTGCGGGAGGTGACCCCCATCGGGGCTAGCCGACCGGTGCCGGTGGATATTCGCATCATCGCCGCTACTCACCAGCATCTCGATCAATACATCGTCGAAGGGAAGTTTCGCGAGGATCTCTACTACCGCATCAACGTCATCCCCCTCAACCTGCCGCCACTGCGGGAGCGGGAAGGGGACGTGGAGCTGCTGACCCACTACTTCCTCAACCTGCACACCAGCCGCATTGGCATTGTCTATCCCGGTCTGGCTCCCGAGGTGATGGCGCTGCTCAAGGGGTATCGCTGGCCGGGCAACGTCCGCGAGCTCAGCAACCTCATCGAATATCTGGTCAACGTCAGCCAGGCGGGCGAAGTGATTGACGCCAGTCTGCTGCCCCCCAACATCATCCGCAATCAGGAGCCCCATCGCGTGGCGGCCCAGTCGATCCCGGTGACCAATCTGGATGCGGCGTTCAATGTGCCTGCCACAGCTCCGCTCGCCGCCACGCCGGAGAAGCTGCCTGAACCCGTTCCGGGTGAGAGCGGCCTTGAGAGCATGGAAAAACAGATGATAGAAGAGACCCTGCAGCGGCTCGGCAACAAAAAACTGGCCGCACAGGCGCTGGGGATTGGGATTGCCACCCTCTATCGCAAGATAAAGAAGTACGAGATTGCCGTGCAGAGCTGAGGCGCTGGCGGCATCTATCCGGCCCGTGTCGTTTATCGGATGGCACGGGTTTTTTATGGGAACAAGGTTCTGCGCCATTGCCGAATTGTGCTGAACGGATTGGCGGGGCAGGGGAGTGGCTGCATGGCAGAATGCAAAAAGCCCGCTCGATGAGCGGGCTTTTTTAATCTGGTGCGTCCTAGTGGATTCGAACCACCGACCCCCACCATGTCAAGGTGATGCTCTAACCAGCTGAGCTAAGGACGCAGGGTGCGCGATGCGACTTTTATTTCTTTATGCAGAAGTGGTGGGTTTAATTGGATTCGAACCAACGACCCCTACCATGTCAAGGTAGTGCTCTAACCAACTGAGCTATAAACCCACATCTGGAATAACTGCAAAGTTTTGAAACTGAATGGTGCGTCCTAGTGGATTCGAACCACCGACCCCCACCATGTCAAGGTGATGCTCTAACCAGCTGAGCTAAGGACGCATAATCAGTGTTCTGTAATGGTGCGTCCTAGTGGATTCGAACCACCGACCCCCACCATGTCAAGGTGGTGCTCTAACCAGCTGAGCTAAGGACGCATCACAGAAAAGTGGTGGGTTTAATTGGATTCGAACCAACGACCCCTACCATGTCAAGGTAGTGCTCTAACCAACTGAGCTATAAACCCACTTTCTCTTACTTCACTACGCCAGCGCTGCTGACGTGGTCGGCATACTACCCATGCCCCCCAAGGCTGTCAACAGGCCATATGCATAAAGGAGACTGTTTGCCCAGTTCTTGCGCAGCCTGTTGATTTTGCAGGCGAGTTGTCGCTTGCCAAGCTCTGTTACTGGGCCCGCGACAGGGTAGTGCAGGCTTCCGGAGTGGCAAAACGGCCGTAGATGTAGCGCAATCTCGCCCCCAGCATCAGGGCCGCGCTGGTGAGGCCGACGATAAAACCGATCCAGAAACCCTGCGGCCCCATCCGTGGCACCACCCAGTCGGTCAGACCCAGGATCATGCCGGTGGGCAGACCCAGTCCCCAGTAGGCGACGATGGTGACGTAGAAGATCGCCTGGGTATCCTTGTAACCGCGCAGTGCGGCGGCCGCGACCACCTGCACCGAGTCGGAGATTTGATAGATGGCGGCGAAGAACAGCAAGATGGCCGCCAGGACGATCACCTGCTGATCATCGGTATAGATGGAGGCGATCTGCTCGCGCAGTAGCACCGTCATGGCGGCAGTGGCAGCGGCGATGGCCATCCCCAGCATCAAACCGGTGCGAGCCGCTACCCGAGCATGATGGGGCTGCCCTTCACCGATGCTGTGGCCGACCCGGATGGTGACACCCACCCCGATGGAGAGGGGCAGCATAAAGACCAGGCTGGAGAAGTTGAGGGCAATCTGGTGACTCGCCACCGTCTCGGCACCGAAGGGGGCCAGCATCAGGGCCACCACGGTAAACAGGGTCACCTCGCAGAAGATCGCCATGGCGATGGGGAACCCTAAGCGGAACAAGCGCCAGATCCGGCTGCCGTTGGGGCGAGCCAGTTGGGAGAAGAGGCGGATCTCGGTGAAGTGACGGGAGAGCTTCACATAGAGGATCATCGCCAGCAGCATGGCCCACAGCACGATGGCCGTGGCCACGCCACAGCCGACCCCGCCAAGCTTGGGCATGCCGAAGTGACCGTGGATGAAGATGTAGTTGGCGGGAATATTGACCGCCAGCCCGACAAAGCCGATCACCATGGTGGGCATGGTGTGGGAGAGCCCCTCACTGAAGTTGCGCAGCACCTGGAACAGCACGAACGCGGGCAGGCCCCACAGGATGGCGTGCAGGTAACCAGTGGTCTTGGCCGCCATCACCGGCTCCACATCCATGAACTGCAACGCCAGCGGGCTGTAATAAAGCGCAATCATCGCCAGCGGGGTGACGATCAGGGCCAGCCAGAAACCCTGATGAACGGCCGGACGGATTGTCTCCCGTTTACGGGCACCATTGAGCTGGGAGACGATGGGGGTGAGCGCCATGATGATCCCCTGCACCAGCAGGATCACCGGTAGCCAGAAGCTGGACGCCACCGACACGGCGGCCAGATCGACTGCACTCACCTGACCCGCCATCACGGTATCGACGAAGTTCATGGCGACCTGGGCCACTTGGGCGACCAGAATGGGGCTGGCTAGACGGACGAGCTGCTTCGCCTCGGACCAATAACGTTGCACTGACACCTCCGAGTGGATCAGATAAGAGTAAAAAAGAGCGGAAATCGGGAGAGCCTTTGCACTTTCGGACGAAAGTGCAAAGGGTGGGGGAGGCATTCTAGCCTGAAATTCAGCCAGGACGAAATAGTTGCCGCCCTGGGGGGCAGGATCAAGCGTCTTCGTGATCGCTGATCAGCAGGTTGGCAGCGGCATAGGCAGCCTGCTCGCGCAGCTCGGCGGGTACCCGCTCATCGGCGGCGACCGCGTTGAGGGCGCGGATAGCGGCGGCGATGGCCTTCGGCACATAGCCCTGCTCGCCGGAGCCAATCTGGTTATAGGCGATACGGATCGCTTCACAGCACTCATAAACCATCATGATTTGCTTCCTTGAAAGTAAAAAGGCGAGCAAATATAGCGGTTTTGCTCCCATTTTGTCAGTCTCGCGGTTGTAATTTGCGGCAAGCCCGTTAGTTTGGTTACCCCCTTTTCCTGTTTCGGCCTCTTTGATGCTGCTCTCTTCGCGCAATTCACTGGCGATCTTTCTGACGTTGTTTGCTCTTCTCGCCCTGACGCTTAAGGATGGCGCGGACAAATATCTGGTACACCATGGCTACTCCGTGATGGAGATGGTCTGGTTTCGCTTCTTTGTTCCTTTTCTCGGTCTGCTGCTGTTGTTGCCAAGGCGCACCGTGTCGGCGCTGCTGGCGGTGGATCGCTGGTTATTGCTGCGCTCGCTGCTGTTTCTGGTCTGTGCGCTGGTCTCGGTGATTGCGCTGGCCCATGTACCGCTCAACGTCTACACCATCATTTGCCAGCTTGGTTCGCTGGCTTTCGTGGTGGCGGGCGTGATCTTTTTCAGGGAGCGTCTGACCCGGGCCAAGGTGGCGGCCGTGCTGTTGGGGTTGTTTGGCGTGCTGGTGGTGATCCATCCTGACGGGGGCGACGCGAACCTCTACTATCTGCTGCCACTGGTCATTGTACTGGCCAACACCGGCTACAACCTCATCACCAAGCTGGTGGATCCACGTCTGACCACCCTCGATATCCTAATCGTCACCTGCTTCATGCTGGGGATGGTGGCAATGGTCGCACTCTGCTGGCAGCCTGCACTGTGGCGCTTTCCGACGCTTGCCGACTGGCCCTATCTGCTGGCGCTACCGGTGGTGACCCTGCTCTCCCAATATTGCCTTATCAAGGCGATGCAGTATGCGCAGGCCTCTACTCTGGCGCCCTTCTTCTATTTCCAGATCTTTTTTTCTACCCTCTGCGGCTATCTGATGTTTGGTGAAATGCCGACCCTCAGTAGTATGGCGGGGTGTCTACTCATCGTGCTGGCTGGCATAGTGGTCATCCATTCCCAGCACCGGGCTCGTGTGCTGGCGCGGTCTGAGGCGGCGGAGCAGGTGTGACAGTTTGTACGAAACGAATTGTGTAAAAAACGGATTATGTAAAAGAAGCGGCCACAGGCCGCGATAAAAAACAGAGCGTGTTACCAGAAACAAAGAGGTGATGATGTTTACCGGAATTGTGCAAGGTGTGGCCGAGCTGGTCGCCATCGAAGAGAGAGCTTCATTTCGTACCCACGTGATCCGCATGCCAAGCTCGGCGTGGGGGGAAGGGCTGGCCCTCGGCGCCTCGGTCGCTCACAACGGCTGCTGCTTGACCGTCACCCGGGTCGAGGGGGATCTGGTCAGCTTCGATCTGATGCAGGAGACCCTGCGTCTCACCAACCTCGGCCTGTTAAAGGTGGGGGACAAGGTCAATGTGGAGCGGGCTGCCCGCTTTGGCGACGAGATCGGCGGTCATGCCATGTCTGGCCATATCATCGGCATGGCAGAGGTTACCTCGGTGATCGACACACCCAATAACCGTCAGGTGTGGTATCGCCTTGCTCCCGAGCTGATGAAATATGTGCTGACCAAGGGATACATCGGCATCGACGGCATCAGCCTGACCATCGGTGAGGTGCGCGAGCGGGAGTTTTGCGTTCACTTGATCCCCGAGACCCTGGCTCGCACCAACCTGGGTTGGGTCAAGGCTGGCTGGCAGACCAATATCGAGATCGATCCCCAGACCCAGGCCATCGTCGATACCGTGGAGCGGGTGCTGGCGGCACGCGGGGGTCACTGAAAGGAAACGGCTCGGTTTCAATCCCCTCATAAGCAAGGGCCTGCAGTGTGCAGGCCCTTGTTATTTACATGGTGAAAATATCTATTCAACTTTTTATGACTCGCATTCTGACTCGCAGTCACAACATCTGCTCAGCTCTTTGCGACTTGCATGCAAAACAGCTGCTCGGCCTTTTGTGACTCGTAATCAAAACAGTTGCTCGTCGTCTGCATCCACAAACAACTGCAAACAGTCGCGTGCTTCGTCGCGGTGAAGCCGCAGATGGATCGGATTGCAACAGGCCATGCAATCTTCGTAAAACTCCTGATCACCCTGACTGGCATCCAGCTCGACCCGGGTATGGTGGCCACAGTGAGGGCAGACGATGCGCTTGCTGGTGTACTCGATCATGATAACCTCCTCGGGCCCTGAGGCCGCCTATCTACCCTGATTCTAGTCGGGCTGAAGGGGGTTAACCGCGAGCAAACGCACGTTTATGACAGAGATCAAGCCTGAGCGATGGCAAGGTGCAACTGGTTGGAGTGGTCGTGTGTGAGAGGAACAATCTGGTTGTGAATGACAGGTGAAAAGAGGGGGGATTGCCAACGGTTTTGTCTGGTAATAACAGGGGGCTGGAGCCCCCTGCGGATATGAGAACGCGAGCGCAGCAAGACGCCGATAGGCGCTACTTGACCCAGCTGGCCAACATGTCGGCATTCAGCTCGGCCAGCGAGCTTAGCTGGTAGTTGGCGATGGCCAGACGCGGGTCTCCCACTAAAGCCGGATCCGGCACGATCAGCGCCTTCATCGAGGCCGCCTTGGCCGCCAGCAGACCGGTGAAGCTGTCTTCGATGGCCAGGCACTGCACCGGCTCAACCCCCAGCTTTTCGGCGGCGTGGATATAGACATCCGGGTGCGGTTTGCCGAAACGCTCCACCTCGGCGGAGTGAACCGCCATAAAGCGATCGCGAATGCCGAGTTTGCCGAGCACAGCTTCCACCATGGCAAAGGGGGAGGAGGTCGCCAGACCCACTTTCAGGCCGCGCGCTTCGATAAGGTCGAGCGCCTCCAGCACGCCGGCCTTGGCCTGACCTTCGGAGAGGATCAGGGCGTTGACCCGATCCAGAATGCGCTGCACCACCTCGTCCTGGCTCGGGCCGCTCCACGGGCGCAGACGATACCAGTGGGCCACCAGCTGATCGATGCGCACGCCGATGGTCGACTCACAATCCTCGACGGTGTGGGGGTGGCCCAGTTCGGAGAACACGGCGATCTGGGCCCGTTGCCAAAAGGGTTCCGAGTCGATCAGAACACCATCCATATCGAAGATCACGGCAGCTAACATCTTGTACTCCTGACAAATTTGAAGAGGGGATTATAAGCCTGACGGGCAAATGCAAAAGGGGCATTGCCATGCCCCTTGCGCCCGATCACACCGGCAAACGTTTGTTTCGGTGCGGCGAAAAAACAGCGTTTAGAAAATGACCTCGACGCTGGTGGCAACTGCCTTGGCCTGCTCGACTGCCTCGCGGCAATCTTCACCCCGGGCCAGTGCCACGCCGAGACGGCGGCGACCGGCGATCTCCGGTTTGCCAAACAGTCGCAGCTGGGCACCCGGCACCTTGGCAAGCGCCTCGCCAATCCCCTGATAGCGGATATTCTGACTGTGCCCTTCGCGCAGCACCACGGCGGAGGCGCTCGGCCCGTACTGGGTGATGGTGCCGACCGGCAGCCCCAGAATGGCGCGCACATGCAGGGCGAACTCGGAGAGATCCTGCGAGATCAGGGTCACCATGCCGGTGTCGTGGGGGCGCGGAGAGACTTCGCTGAACCACACCTCGTCACCCTTGATGAAAAGCTCTACCCCGAACAGGCCGTAACCACCGAGGGCCTCGACCACCTTGGCCGCCACGGCTTTGGAGCGGGCCAGCGCCAGTTCGCTCATCACCTGTGGCTGCCAGGATTCGCGGTAGTCGCCATCTTCCTGACGGTGGCCAATCGGCTCGCAGAAGTGAATGCCATCGACGGCGCGTACCGTGAGCAGGGTGATTTCGTACTCGAAGGGAACGAAGCCCTCAACGATCACCTTGCCACGACCGGCACGGCCACCCTCCTGGGCGTAAGTCCAGCTCTCATCGAGCTTGGCGAGATCGTGCAGCACGCTCTGTCCCTTGCCGGACGAGCTCATCACCGGCTTCACCACGCAGGGCAGGCCGATGGCCTCAACGGCGGCGACAAACTCCTCCTTGCTCTGGGCAAAGCGGTAGGGGGAGGTGGGCAGGCCCAGGGTCTCGGCGGCGAGACGGCGGATCCCTTCCCGATTCATGGTGAGCTGGGTGGCGCGGGCGTTGGGCACTACCTTGACCCCCTCCTGCTCAAGGGCTGCCAGCGTATCGGTGGCGATGGCCTCGATCTCGGGGATGATGAGGTCGGGTTTGATCTCGGCGACCAGCTCGCGCAGGGCTGCGCCATCGAGCATATCCAGCACCCGGGCGGCATGGGCCACCTGCATGGCGGGGGCATTGGCATAGCGGTCGGCGGCGATCACTTCGATGCCGAAGCGCTGCAACTCGATGGCCACTTCCTTGCCGAGTTCGCCGGAGCCCAGCAGCAGGGCGCGGGTGGCGCCGGGGCGGGTTGCGGTTCCAAACATACGATCTCTCCTGATGTCGTTGGTCATTGTTGATGATCGCTATCGCACGAATAGCGGGCAAAAAAAGAGGCACGCATGGCGTACCTCAGGAAACGGATGGTCGGGCGCGCTGCTCCAGATGGGTCAGCAACGTGATGGCGCCAATGATGATGGCGGCGCCAAGCCACAGTCGGCCGGGTGGCGCCCAGCCAAACACCAGCCAGCCTGCCAGTACGTTCATCGGCAGCTTGGCAAAATCAAAGGGCTGGATGAAGGAGGCCTCCGCCACGCTGTAGGCGCGAGCGATGGACATGTGCGCGAGTGCCGACAGAATGCCCGCTGCCGCCAGCAGCAGCCATTGTGGCTCGGTGGGCCACTGCCACTCTGGCAGCGCCAGCATGGCGTTGAACGGGGTACTGAAGATAAGCAGGTAGACCACGATAGTGTGGGATGATTCGTTGGCCGCCTGATAGCGTACCAGCAGGGAGTAGCCCGCCCAGAACAGCGCCGCCGCCACCGGCAGCAGGGAGGCCCAGCTGAAATCGTCAGCCCAGGGGGCGAGGATCAGCATGGCGCCGGCAACGCCCGCCAGAGTGGCCAGAATACGGGCCCGGCTCACCTGCTCCTTGAGCAGCAGGGCAGAGCCCAAGGTGGCAAACAGTGGCGAAGTCATCAGCAGGGCGATCCCCTGCCAGATGGGGACGGGGTACGCCAGTGCCCAGAGCCAGAGCTGGATGCCGATCACTGCCAACAATACCCGCAACAGGTGCAACCGGAACTGATTGGTCATCAGGGATTGGCGCAGGCCATGACGAACTAGCCAGGGCAGCAGGCAGATCAGGGCGATCAGGTATTGATGGAAAGCGACCTGGGTCGATGGGAGGCCGAGTTTGAAGCTGATATACTGGCTCAGGCTGTTGACGGCGGCGAAGCAGAGTCCTGCCACCATCATCCAGACTGCACCGGCCAAAGGAGAGTGCCTGCGCGAGGGTATCATGGGATCCTGGTCGCTGGAAAAAGTGCGGCGGATCATAACGGCAATCGTTTGTTCTGCCAAGGGTTGAAGCACGGCCGCAGGGCTGGCTGGCGAGGAAGTGGCCTTTCATCAAAAAATTTGAACAAGTTGAGCATCTATTTTCGCTATCAGCAAATAAGCACAATGTTTAGAGTGACCTCCATCGACAGCAACGCTGTTCAACCGACAACCAAATGGAGTTTCACCATGGCCAATATCCTCGTACTCAAATCCAGCATCCTGGGTCAATATTCCCAATCCAACGCCCTGATCGACGGCTTCCTGGCTGATCATCAGGATGATGCCGTCACCGTGCGTGATTTGGCTGCCCTCAACCTGCCGGTGCTGGATGGCGAGTTGGCCTCCGGCCTGCGCGGTGGTGACAACCTCAATGAACGTCAACTGGCGGTGATCGCCCAGTCCGACGAGCTGATCGCTGAACTCAAAGCGAGCGATCTGGTGGTGATTGCGGCCCCCATGTACAACTTCAACATCCCGACCCAGCTGAAAAACTGGATCGATCTGGTGGCTCGCGCTGGCGTCACCTTCCGCTATACCGAGACTGGTCCGGTCGGTATGGTTGAAAATACCCGTGCGCTGGTGATCAGCCCCCGCGGCGGCATGCACGTTGGCAGTGCCACCGATCTGGTCACTCCCTACATGCGTACCGTGCTCGGTTTCATCGGTATCAAAGAGGTGGATTTCATCTACGCCGAGGGGATGGGTATGGGCCCAGATGCCCAGAGCAAGGGGATGGAAGCGGCCAAAGCGCAGCTTGAGGCTCTGGCTATCTAAGGGCTCTCTCTATAAGGGCTATCTATCCCGTTAGGGGTTATCTCTTCAGGGGTTGCCCCGCCAGATACAAGAACGCAGCCATCAGGCTGCGTTTGTTTTTTGGCTTGGTGTGATTGCGACAGACGTTATTGCGACAAGACCGTAATGCTACAGAGAGTATCGCGGCAAGCTGTCGGTATAGACGTTCCGGCGGAGTCACTACTCCATCATAAAGCGGCGACAACCGCGCACCAGTAGCAGCGCCACCGTGACCAGCAAGCCAAGCAAGAGGGTGGTCAGCCACTGTTCGGTACTTTGCGGCATGTGGGGCGTGAAGAGGCTGATCATCAACAGGGTACAGAGCGTGATCAACAGGCTCTGTCGGGTCATCAATATCATGGGGTCATCCTTGGTTTGCTCACCTGAAACGATTTTAATGCCCTCTTGTGACAGGGTGATGTATCCGTGCATCACCCTGTTGGGGCTTTTCAGACCATATCAGGTTTTTACCGCAGAGCCAGCGCCATCACTGGCGCTGTGATCCCGATCCCGCTAGCTCTCTTTATCTGAACTGTTTCTGCGCTGGCTGGTAGTGAAAATCGCCGCTGGCGAGCCGCGCTTCCAGTGCTGCCTGATCGATCTCCTGCGCCTTGCAGAGATCATCCAGATCGTCATAGCGATCACGCAGCTGCATATTGACGACGCTCAGCAGCATGTTGATGTCCATGGTGGCGAACTTTTTCAAATCCATGATTATTTCTCCCGATCCAGTGATTGCAGCTGCTCGATGGCGGCGCTGACGCTGTGCAGATGCTGGCGGATCGCCTCGCGGGATTCGCTAGGCAAATAGTCTGTCAGGGTATGTTGCCAGCTGCCCGCTTCACTCTTGAGCTGCAGGAAGAGGGCGAGCCCGGCATTGGTGAGGGAGACCAGGCTGATGCGTTTGTCCTGCTCGCTGCTCTCGGTAAAGATGATCCCTTTTTCGACCAGACGGCGGATCTCGCGGGAGATGCGCACCTTGTCCATGCCGCTCGCCTCGACCAGCTCTTTCTGGCTGATGGGGTAGTTGGGGCCGAGCACCATCATCAGGCGCCATTGCGGCACGGTCAGCTGGTAACGCTGTTCATAAAACTGTTCGAAGGTATCCCGTAGCATCTCGGCGGCATGTACCAACTGATAGGGCGGGTAGTGAGCGAGTAACGCTATGATTTTTGACATATTACACCCTGCTGTGACGGCTGCATCAGATGCAGTTTCTTTTGATACTTTGACATTGATGATACGAAACTCAAGCTGATTTGTCTGACCTGGTTGCGATGAAATGTGCGGTGGCGCACGCCCTCAAGGAAAAACCGGGTCTGACCGACGGGATTTTAAGCCAACGCTGTTCAGCCTTTACGCAACCAGATGAGGGCGTTCTGCTTGAGCCAGGCCTCGCGAGTGTGGATAGCGTAGAGCGCGGCCTCGTCGCGGCTGCCCGCTTGCCAGCTTTGTGGCTCCTGTTTGGGCAGCTTGCGCTGACCCAGCAGGCAGGCCGGAATGTGCGGGTTGGCCTCGATGGCGACCAGCAGATGGGGCTTGGCTGCCTCGGCACCCTCGGTAGCAAAGACCATCAGCGCTTTGTTATAGAGCAACCAGCTGGAGGCTTCATCGAAGCGCACCAGCAGGGCGGCCAGCGCCTGCCAATCCCCTTGCAGTGCATAGAGGGTGGAGAGGTTGTAGCGGCAACCCAGCTCATCGGCCACGCAGATTGTCAGCAGCGCCAGATACTCCGCTTTGGCCTCGCCCAGCTTGCCAAGGCGCAGCAGGCAGTCGGCGCGGCCGGCTCTGGCGGCCAGCAGGGGGCGCAGTTCGGGGGCACTCCAGCCGTGACCGGCGATTTGCTGCCAGAAGGCTTCATCAAAGAGCGGAGTGGCATCAGCGATGATCTTCTCGAACCAGCCGAGGCGGGCCTGATGATCGCGGCAGCTGTCGGCCAGCTCGAACCAGGTCTGCCACTGTTGGGCCTGCTCGCCATTGAGGGCCACATCAGCGCTGGGGGCGGCCTGATACTGGTCGAGGTTGAGCAACTGGTTGAGGGCGGTTTTCATGTTCTGGCGCTGGCGTTTGCAGAACTCGACAAAGGGGAGTTCACTGGCGGCGGCGCTATAGAGCATTTGGGCCATCTGCTTGTCGCGAAACAGGCTCAGCTCGGCGGCCAGACTGAAGCGGTACTGGGTGGTCGGGTCGTTCAAATCCTTCGGCTTGGGCCAGGTGGCAAAACCCATGCTGAAGCCATAACACCATTGACCGAGGGGGTGGCTCTGTTCGAACACCTGCTCGGGGTTATCGCTGGGCAGGCGGCATTGGCTCGGCAGGGCCAGCTGGGCGTCGTCGGCTTGGGATTCCAGCTCGGCGATCAGGTGGTTGAGGGCTTCTGCGCTTTTTTCATCCAACTCGGCATCCTGTTCCAGCAAACCGGCCAGCGGGCGTTGCCAGTCAGGGCTTTCCGGCCCCACCAGACGAGCACAGAGAAAACCGTGCAGGGCCGGGTAGGTCATGTCCTGATCGCTGTGGCTCTGGATCCATTGATTAAGATGGCGGGTACGAGTGGATGGGTTCATCGACAGTTCCTCTGGATTTGAACAGCCGCGAAGTCTACCTAAAAGTGGGGTTATTTGCAGCAAATGGCCGCCTGTTTGGCGATTTAATCACCATTGGCGGATAAGATAGGGGCGAAAGGGCGGCCAGTGGTGGCTTGGGGACTAGGCCGGATCACCGCTCTTGAGGTAACATGCGCGCCTATAGGGGCCATGTTCAGTTGGCCCATCCGGGTAATGAAAAAAGAGAGCACCATGATACAGATTGGCAAGATGAACACCCTCACCGTTGTTGAACTCGAAGATCGCGGCGCCTGGCTTGCGGCCGATGAGTACGGTGAACTGCTGCTGCCCAAGCGTCAACTACCGGAAGGGGTGAAAGAGGGGGATAGTGTGCAGGTCTTCCTCTATCTGGATGCCGATTGCGAGCCGGTGATCACCACCGACAAGCCATTTGCCATGGTGGACGAATTTGCCGGTCTGAAAGTGGTCAATGCCAACAAGATTGGTGCTTTCCTCGACTGGGGCATGAGAAAGGATCTGTTTGTGCCCAGCCGTGAGCAGAACAAGCCGATGCAGGTGGGCCACGTTTATCTGGTGCATCTGCAACTGGATAACGAAGGGCGCATGGTCGGCACCAGCCGCATCGAGCGTTTCCTGACCCCGGCCGGCAGCAACTTCAAGGTCGGTGACGAAGTGACCGCGCTGCCGGGTGAGCACTCGCCCCTTGGTATCAAGGTGATCGTCAACGGTCAGTATCCCGGCATGCTGTTCAAGAACGAAGTGTTTGGCCGGGTGATGACCGGTCGGCCGCAAACCGCCTGGGTCAAGCAGGTGCGCGAAGATGGCAAGCTGGATCTGACCCTGCAAAAGCCGGGTCTGGCGCGGGTTGATGACGCCGGTGAACGCATTCTGAGCCGGATGAAAAAGCAGGGCGGCAGTCTGGCGGTGGGTGACAAGAGCGAACCCGAGCTCATCTACAAGCTGTTCAGCATGAGCAAGGGCACCTTCAAGAAGGCGATCGGCGGACTCTACAAGCAGGGCAAGATTGTCATCGAAGATAACGCCATCACTCTGGTGGCCACAGAGACCGACTCGGCAGTGGATAGCGAATAAGATGCCGAGCCCCTGTGTTGGCCTCTGCAAGGCGAAAGATGGGCTTTGCCTTGGTTGTGGCCGCACCCTGACCGAGATCGGCCACTGGTCGGCGATGGATAGCAAGGCCCAGCTGGCGGTGATGGCCGAGCTGGATGGCTCGAAAAGCACCCACCGCTGCCCAGGTTGTGGCGAACCGGCCTATTGCGCTGTCTCTGCCGGTCAGACCATTGCGCAGTGCTGGTGCAGCCAGTTGCCGGCAATGCCGATGCAGGAGGCCAGCGCTTGCTGGTGCCGCCGCTGTCTGGCCAAGGCCATCGCGGCGCAGGATTAGCAGAAAACTGAATTAAGTGAAAATAGAAATAAGAAAGGCGCCGATGGCGCCTTTTTTATGCCTGCTGCTGGCGATGCCAGCGCACATGCACTTGATCTTCGGTCAACAGACGGGGCAGCAGGAAGGTGGCGAAGATCACCTCAAACTCATCCTGATGATCCAGCAAACCGACCCACACTTCGACCCAGCGCTCCATATCGACCGGCTCACCAAGCTCGGTCGACCAGTCGGCATTGGGCAGAGTCGCCTCCACGGCGCCACGCTGCTCAAACTCCAGGGTGATGTCGACTATTTGTTCGGGGGCCAGCATATCGGCGGCCTGCTCAAGAAACTGATCATAGGCCCATTCGACCAGCTGATCCGGGGTACGCTGTTCCATGAAATCACTCCAGATACATCGAGGTTCGCTACTGTAACAATTATTGGCTGTGGCGGCCAGACCAGTGCGCCGGGCGTGGCTGGCCTGTCCAAGTCGCCGTTGGGGGAGTATGGTTAAGGCGCGGATCATCTGGCAGGGAGTAAGGGGATGAAGCAGCGGGGACGGCGGCAACAGATCAAGCGACGGCGCGAGGCCTGGTGGTGGCACTATCTGCCGCTTCACCGCGAGACGGTGGGCGGCCATCTGGGCCCACCGGAGAAACCCGATGAGCCCTGAGGATCAGTCGGCCTGATGCACCCGATTGAGGGTGATCTGGCCCAGTTGACCCATTTGACGGCGGATCCAGACCGAGCGCTTCTGCACATAGGGTGACGGGGGCTTGACCCGATAGCGCCACGGATTGGGCAGGGCAGCAGCCAGCAGGGATGACTCGTAGCGGGTCAAGCGGCTGGCCGGTTTGCCAAAGTAGGTGCGGGCGGCGGCTTCGGCGCCATAGATGCCGGGGCCGAACTCCACGATATTGAGATAGACCTCGAGAATGCGGGCCTTGTCCCAGCCCAGCTCCATCAGCAGGGTAAACCAGGCCTCCAGCCCCTTGCGCAGGAAGCTGCGATCACTCCACATAAAGAGGTTCTTGGCGGTCTGCTGGCTGAGGGTGCTGGCACCACGTACCCGCTCGCTGTGCTGGTTGTGCTTGAGGGCCGCGTTGATGGCATCCATGTCAAAACCGTTGTGCTCGGCAAAGCGCTGATCCTCGGCGGCGATCACCGCCAGCTGCAGCTCCTTGGAGATGGACGCCAGATCTACCCATTGATGGCGCACCTGGGTGATCTTGGCGGGCGGAAAGAGGGCCCGCTCGATACGCCAGCTCCACATCGGCGGATCGATAAAACGCAGCAAGGCGACCGAGCCGACCGAGCAGAGCAGCCCGGCCAGCGCGATCTTGCCTGCCCACCTCAACACCCGACGCCCAAAGGATGCAGATGCACGCACGGGAGCCACGGCATCAGGGTCTGATTCCCACTGATAGTGGCTGGGATCATCGGGATCCGGAATTATTGGGGCAGCCATTCGATGTGGCAGAACTTCTCGTCAACACGGCGGGAGAGCAGCATGCGGGCAAACAGGTGCTCATACTCTTGTTCTTCATTGCCAAGGCCTACCCAAATCTCGGCATAGTCGGTATCGCTCACCGCAAAACCCACGTCCGCCTCCCAGTCATCGGCCGGGTCGGTTTCGGCCAGCAGGCCGCGGTCGTTGAACTCCTGATTGAAGCGGGCGATCTCCTGCTCCGGCAGGTTGTCAGAGGCCAGCTCCATAAAGAGTTCGAGGGCGGTATCGAGCAGTTCCTCGACGCTGTGCATTTCGTCATTCATAGACATAAGCGGTCTGTTCCAGAAAAGAGAAAAAGGTGCCATCGCAGATCACTGCCTGCGGGGCGGCGCTATTCTAGCGGTCGGCAGACCCCTTGGCGAGATGAGGCGAGCCGCTGTGACCTGTTTTTGTGCCAATAAAAAACCGGATCCAGTGACAGGAGCCGGTCTTCATTGGGGGAAGGGGTCACGCATAGGGCGTCAGCTCATCCCTTCTTGTCATCGGCGAAGGTGATGTTGAGCTCCAGCACCGACAGCTCATCACTCTTCTGATCCAGTTGGACGGTTATCTTCTCCGGATCAATGTTGACGTATTTGCGGATCACATCGAGGATATCCTGCTTGAGCTGGGGCAGGTAATCCGGCCCCCCTCTGGATGAACGCTCGTGAGCAACAATGATCTGCAACCGCTCTTTGGCCAGTTGTGCGGTGTTCTGTTTCTTGTTGGAACGAAAATAATCCAATAATGACATGTTTAACTCCCGAACAGTCGGCTAAAGAAGCCCTTCTTCTCTTCTTCCAGAAAACGAAATTCCTTGGCATCGCCCAGCAGGCGGGACACCGCATCTTCGTAGGCCTGACCGGCATCGGACTCCTTGTCCAGAATGACCGGTTCGCCGGAGTTGGAGGCGCGCAGCACCGCCTGGGACTCCGGAATCACTCCGAGCAGCGGGATGGCCAGGATCTCCTGCACATCCTGCACGCTCAGCATGTCGCCGCGGTTGACGCGGGTCGGGCAGTAGCGGGTCAGCAGCAGGTGCTCCTTGATGGGGTCTTCGCCACGCTCGGCGCGACGGGACTTGGAGGCCAGGATGCCAAGGATGCGGTCGGAGTCACGCACGGAAGAGACTTCCGGGTTGGTGGTGACGATCGCTTCGTCGGCAAAATAGAGCGCCATCAGTGCGCCCGCCTCGATCCCTGCCGGGGAGTCGCAGACGATGTAATCGAACTTCATCTCCGCCAGCTGATCCAGGATCTTCTCGACCCCCTCACGGGTGAGGGCATCTTTGTCCCGGGTCTGGGAGGCGGGCAGGATAAACAGATTTTCCGAGCGTTTGTCTTTGATCAGCGCCTGATTGAGGTTTGCTTCCCCGTTGATGACGTTGACGAAGTCATACACCACGCGCCGCTCGCAGCCCATGATGAGATCCAGGTTTCTCAGACCGATGTCAAAGTCAATGACCACTGTCTTGTGACCACGCTGGGCTAAGCCGGTGCTCAGGGCCGCACTGGTTGTGGTCTTGCCAACGCCACCTTTACCCGATGTAACGACTATGATTCGCGCCATTCTCGCTTCCTTGTAACTCTATTTGATACGGTCTATTCGGAGTTGTTCATTGTCCAGCCGGACGTGTACCGGTTGCTGGATCAGGCCTGCCGGCAATGCATCGCTCAGCTGGAATGTGCCCGCGATGGAAAGCAGCTCGGCCTGTAATTGCTGGCAATAGATCCGGGCCTGGGTGTTGCCCCGGGCACCGGCAATGGCTCTGCCACGCAGGGTGCCATAAATATGAATGCTGTCGTCGGCGAGCACTTCAGCTCCCGGACTGACGGACCCCAGCACCACCAGCGAGGTGCCGGCGGCGTAAATCTGCTGGCCGGAACGAACCGGTCCCACATGTACCTTGCTCGGGATCAAGGGGGCGGGTTCGGGCTCGGGAACCACCTCAGGCGCGGCTGGCGCGGGGGCAGGCTCGGGTTCCGGTTCGCTCTTGCGACTCTTGCCCGAGGCCATCACGGCAAGTCCCACCGCCTTGGCGGCTGTCTTCATCTCTTCACTGCGCGCCCCCGTGATGCCGACCAGCACAAACTCTTCGGACTCCACCAGCTCCTTGAGCTGTTCGAAATCGGGAATATGTTCCAGTCGGGAAACATTGATCACCAGCGGCGCACAATTAAAAAAGTAGGGTGCCTGGGCCACTTTTTCGGCCAACAACTGACGTATCCGCTCAGGCTCGCCATCGCTGATATGCAACACAGAAATAGTGAAGGTGGTCCCTTTCAATTCGTTATCGCGCTCAACCATGAATCTTCCCCGAGGCAGAGATGCTAATCCGTTATTGTTATTCAATTCCTGATGTTATAGTTTGCCCCCATCAGAGGCAATAAACTCATCGGATTATATCAATTTCCATGTTGTGTGCAGTCTATAAAAGTCGCAAAAAAGCCGAGACCTACCTTTTTGTTGAAAAAAGAGAGGATTTCTCCCGCGTTCCCGAGCCATTGCTGAGCGCATTCGGGCGTCCCGAGCTGGTGCTGATGACCAAGCTGGATCCGGCCAAGCCCTTGGGGCTGGCTGATGTCGGCAAGGTGATGGCCGCATTGACCAACCAGGGCTTCTACCTGCAGGTGCCGCCGCCTCCCGAGAATTTGCTGGAGCAGCACAAGGCCAGCCTGAAAAAACCATCCTGAATATCCAGCCCCGTTGTGTGTTCTGCCCAGCGGGGCTAATTCTTTGTGACTCTGCATGACGCATTCCGGCCCCGGAGAGGTGGCCTGCGATAATCCCGTGACAGGATCTGGCCAAATTAAACCCTCCCTTTGGTGATATTCACTTTTCGCTGTTTAAATAGAAAGTCAATCTGCTCCCAACACCATATCCTCAACCTTTGCTGGCGCTCACAAAAATAGAGAGTGGCGCGTACTCATATCCTCCATTTCAACGGCTATTGGCTCATTCATCGATTATTTTCAGCCTCTTCCTTAGGCGCTTTTTTGGCCTCCACTGCGTGATGAGTAGTTCATCAAAGGGCGCGTAAAGAGGGCGGTGATAACGGTGCTAAAACCAGTTTGCGCGATGCGCTGTGGCCAACATGATGAGCTAACCTCCTGTTTGTGTACTTGATTGTTTGCCCTGATCACGAAAGTGCCACATAGGAGGCAATCAATGTGGCGGCGTGATAATCCGCAGGGTGAGCGGTAACCGCGTCTTGCCAAACAAGGGTATGACCAAAGGGGGGATATTGAGCTGAGGGGGCATCTCGATATCGATTAGTTGTGAAATCGTGACCGGGGCAAGATAGCAGGTACAGGTTTCATGTAGGGGCGTAATGTCCCTCTCAATGCATTGAGAAGAGTTAATCAAGGTATGTAATTAGAGAGGTATGCAGACAAGGCAATCCGCATTGCGGTGGCGTAGCAGGGTATATCAGCGACGCCCTACAGTGAAATGGTCGGTATGCCGGTATAAGTGCCTGGCATCCCATTCGGGCAATAAAAAAGGCGGGATATCCCGCCTTTGTTCAGATGAGGGTCGTAACCCTTATTTATTCGCAGGCAACCTGCATCACCTTGATGGCCAGACCGCCACGGGAGGTTTCACGGTACTTGGAGTCCATGTCCTTGCCGGTGATGTACATGGTCTCGATCACCTTGTCCAGCGAGACGCGCGGCTTGGAGGTACGACGCAGGGCCATACGGGAGGCGTTGACCGCTTTCATGGCTGCGATGGCGTTACGCTCGATGCAAGGCACCTGTACCTGACCGGCAACCGGATCACAGGTCAGACCCAGGTTGTGTTCCATGCCGATCTCGGCAGCTTCGCAGACGTGCTCCGGGCTACCGCCCATCAGCTCGGTCAGACCGGCAGCGGCCATGGAGCAGGAGACACCCACTTCCCCCTGGCAGCCCACTTCGGCGCCGGAGATGGAGGCGTTCATCTTGTAGAGGATGCCGACGGCACCGGCAGCCAGATAGAAGCGGGTGTATTCGTCGCGGCCAACCGGCTGGATGAACTTGTCGTAGTAAGCCAGTACGGCCGGGATGATACCGGCAGCGCCGTTGGTCGGTGCAGTGACCACGCGGCCACCGGCAGCGTTCTCTTCACTCACGGCCAGAGCGAACATGTTGACCCAGTCAACGATGTTCATCGGATCGCTCGAGAGGTTCTCGTTGGTGTTGAGCTGACGGTAGAGCGGCGCGGCACGACGGGGCACGCGCAGCGGGCCGGAGAGAACACCTTCGGTACGGCAGCCGCGCTCGATACCTTCACGCATGGTGTTCCAGATCTTGCCGAACTTCTTGTAGATCTCTTCCGGAGTGTTGAAGCACTTCTCGTTTTCCATCATCAGGGCAGAGATGGAGAGACCGGTCTGGCTGCAGTGGGCAACCAGCTCGGCGGCGCTCTTGAACGGATAGCGTACGGACATGTCGCCGCTGTCAGCCTTGCCGAAGTTCTCTTCGTCAACGATGAAGCCACCACCGATGGAGTAATAGGTCTTGCTGTAAACCACTTCATCTTCGATCAGGGCAGTCAGCTTCATGCCGTTTTCGTGCAGCGGCAGGGCTTCGTCGTGGAATACCATGGCGTCACGCGGGAAGCTGACGGTGTGGCAGTGCAGGCCGATCGGCAGGCGCTCGGTCTGCTCAACACGGGAGATAAACTCGGGGATGGCATCGATATCGACATTTTCCGGCAGGTTGCCAGCCAGGCCCATGATGATGGCGGTGTCGGTATGGTGGCCTTTGCCAGTCCAGGAGAGGGAGCCGTAAACATCGACATTGATCCGGGTTACATCGCGGATCTTGCCGCCCGCGCGCAGCTCGTCAACAAACTGTTTGGCCGCTTTCATCGGGCCAACAGTGTGGGAAGAAGAGGGGCCTACACCGATTTTGAAGATATCAAAAACGCTGATCATGTCACTATTACCTCAGGGTAGAAGGGGGCGGCATGCCCACTCACAGAAATTTGGGAAATCCATGGAACGCGCTTGTCAGCGCAGGTCACAGAACCAGATAACCGTAGTGTAACGGCTCCAGGCCTAAAAAAAGTTGAAATAGATCTATTTTTGTTGAATCTGAGGCGCGAGTATAAAATTTATTTTTGTGCTTATCCATTTTGTTAAGCGTTTGCCCATAAAAATACCCGGCGATGCCGGGCATTTAGGAACCAAATGGAGTCATTTGCCGTTTTTTAACATTCGGTAATGTTAACGGCGAGGCCGCCACGGGCTGTCTCCTTGTATTTGGTCTTCATGTCGTTGCCGGTCTCCCACATGGTCTTGATCACCTTGTCGAGCGACACCTTGTGCTCGCCGGTGCCGCGCAGGGCGAGGCGGGCGGCATTGATCGCCTTGACCGCCCCCATGGCGTTGCGCTCGATGCAGGGCACCTGCACCAGTCCGCCTATGGGATCGCAGGTGAGGCCGAGATTGTGCTCCATGCCTATTTCGGCGGCGTTCTCCACCATGGCCGGGCTGCCACCCAGCAGTTCGGTCAGCGCGCCAGCAGCCATGGAGCAGGCGACTCCCACTTCCCCCTGACAGCCCACTTCGGCCCCGGAGAGGGAGGCGTTCTTCTTATATAAGATGCCGATGGCAGCCGCGGTGAGGAAGTAGCGGATCAGCGTCTCGTCATCCACCTTGTGCACGAAGCGATCGTAGTAGTGCAGCACGGCGGGGATGATGCCCGCAGCGCCATTGGTGGGGGCGGTGACCACCCGGCCACCGGCGGCGTTCTCCTCGTTGACCGCCAGCGCAAAGAGATCGACCCACTCCATCACCATCAGCGGATCCTTGTTGAAGTTGGTCTCGCAGCTTAGCTGGCGGAACAGCCCCGGGGCGCGGCGCCGAACCTTGAGGCCGCCCGGCAGCACCCCTTCGCTTTTGCAGCCTCGCTCGACGCAGCCCTGCATCGCCTGCCAGATCTTGCGCAGCCCCGCTTTTATCTGCTCATCGCTGCGAAATATCCGCTCATTGGCGAGGATAAGCCCCGAGATGGAGAGGCCGCTCTCCTGACAGTGGGCCAGCAGTTGGGCGCCGCTGTCGAACGGGTAGGGGACAGGGTGCTCGGCATCGGACTTGGCGGCCTCTTCTTTGGCGGTGGCAAAGTGGCTCTCTTCAATGATGAAGCCGCCACCGATGGAGTAGTAGGTCTGGCTGAAGCGCAGGTTTTCCTCTTTATCAAAGGCCCGCAGAGTCATGCCGTTGGTGTGGGCCGGCAAGGTTTTGCGGCGGTTGAAGATGATGGCACCGGTGCGGGGAAAATGGCTTGGTTGCTCGCCTGCCAGCGGCAGGTTCTGCTCCTTTTCCACTCGAGCCAGAATGGCGGGAATCGCATCGATATCGACCGATTCCGGTTCAAAGCCCGACAACCCCAGAATGATCGCCTTGCCGGTGCCGTGCCCTTTGCCGGTCTGGCCCAGCGAGCCGTAACACTCCACTTCGACCCGCGTAACCTGTGGCAGATGCCCTTGCAGCTTGAGCTGCTGGACGAAGGCGTAAGAGGCACGCATGGGGCCGACGGTATGGGAAGAGGAGGGGCCAATTCCGATGGAAAACAGGTCAAACACGCTGATCATGACATCAATCCGGTGATGGTTTATGTCTGTTTATTCTAGGATTTTTGCCGTGGATAGGAAGTGGGGATGTGCGGTGCTGTGACATGGACACAGATAATGGGGCTGGGGGTTGCCCAAGAAGGTTGAAGGGGCTGCTCCCCTTCAACCAGCCTGATCAGTCGAGAAATTCGCACAGATAGGCAGTGGGGGTTTTCACTTCCAGTTTGAAGGAGGAGTGACCGGCCACCAGGAAGGATTCACCCTGGCTGTAGGTGTGCCACTCATCTTCATCAGCCAGTTGGATGGTGAGGGCGCCCTTGATCACTGTCATCCGTTCGGGGGCGGCGGTGTTGAACAGGTAGTCACCGGCGTTCATCACCCCGACGGTTGATTTCTCGCCTTTTTGTTCGAAACCTATGGATTTTACATTTCCGTCGAAATACTCGTTAACTTTCAGCATCTTTACATCCCTGTGTGTACGTTTGTGCAGCCAAACTAGCACAATCTTTTGCCAGTTGTCATGGGGGATGAGGTAAAAATAGCCGAGACCGCTTTGAATCTTCACTTTTTCGCAAACTTATTAATAGCCAAGGTTAATGATTTGCTGATTTAAAACAGCAATTAAATGTGAGATAACACGCGCAAACAGGGGAATGGGCAGCCGCTCATTCCCCTGTTTGGTTAATTGCACTGGGAAAAGTGTGAATTTTGCTACATAAAGGAACATATTGTGTTAACTAAAGGACTCATTAAAAACATCGGCTTCCAGGTTGTGGTCGCCATGGTACTGGGCGCAGTGGTCGGCGCGTTCATGGGTGCACAAGCCACCGTGTTTGCACCGCTCGGTACCCTGTTTATCCAGCTGATCAAGATGCTGGTGATCCCGCTGGTGGCGGTTGCCATCCTCTCCGGCGCTGCCAATCTGGGCGCCAGCCCGGCTGCGGGCAAGATCGGTGCGGCTACGCTGGCCTTCTTCCTCGTGACCTCAGCGTTGGCCGTGTTGCTGGCGCTGGTGATGGGGCAGATCTTCAAACCGGGTGTCGGGGTCGATTTCGCTTCCGTCGCCTCCATGTTTGGCGGTGACTATGCCGATAAAGGGGCGTTGCCGGATGCAGTCGCCACCTTGCTTGGCATGATCCCCACCAACGTCTTCAACTCCCTCAACGAGGCTAACATCCTGCAGATCCTGGTATTCTGCATGTTCCTCGGCATTGCGCTGGCCAAACAACCGCGCGAGCGGGCCAAGCCGTTGGTCGATGGGCTCAATACCCTGGTGGATGCCTTCGTCTGGATGATCAACAAGGTGATGATCATCGCGCCGCTCGGGGTGTTCGGTCTGATGGCGGAAGCCATCGGTACCTATGGCTTCGATGTGCTGACCCTGGTACTCAAGCTGTTCGTGGTCTATGTGGCTGCCATCCTCATCTTCGGCTTCGTGGTCTATCCGCTGCTGGTGATGATGTTCTCCAACACGCCGGTGATGAAGTACCTCTCTGCAATGAAGAAGCCGCAGATCGTGGCCTTCTCCACCGCCTCTTCCATGGCGACCCTGCCGGTCAATATGGAGACCTGCGAGCATGACCTGAAGGTGACCAACGCGACCGCTTCCTTCGTGCTGCCGCTGGGGGCCACCATCAACATGAGCGGCAACGCCATCTATTACGGTCTGGTCGCCATCTTCTTCGCGCAGGTTTACAACATCGATCTGAGCGTCGGTGCCTGGGCGGCCATCATTGTGACCTCCACTCTGGGGGCGATCGGTCAGGCCGGTGTGCCGGGCCCAAGCTTCCTGGTGGTTGCCGTGCTGCTGGCGGCCGGGATCCCCATCGAAGGGTTGCCGCTGCTGTTCGCGCTGGACCGTCTGTTCGACATGATCCGCACCTCCCTCAATATCACCGGCGATGCGGCCTGTGCTGTCATTGTTGACCGCTTCAGCCCGGAATATGACCCAGAGCGTTGGAACAAGGCATAACTGCTTTGAGCTGGGCTGAGATATAACAGCCTTAAGCTGACACTGAGTAACGCGAGCCCCTGCCATGATGGCGGGGGCTTTTTTATATCTGCCGGACAAGTATCAGAGCAAAGGTGTGCTCAAGAGATTGCTAACGGATGTAGCTGTGTTGAATGGAGAGTACAGGAGGGGAAAACATCAGTCGTGGGCATGGGCCGTATGGCGTCAACCGGCCTGTTGTAGATGCCGGGGTAGGGGATTGTCAAACGACGGTAACAAAAAGGGGAGCCTTGCTCCCCTCGGATATGATCTGCTGCTGGTTCTACTCCATCAGGCCATAGGTTAAACCATCTTGGTTACACCCTTGTGGCGAAAGAAACAGCGTCAACGTGATGAAATCATATCTATGTTGACCATCTCGGCATTATTACTGAAAAGCGCCAGTTGGTGGCGATTAAACAGACATGGCAAAGAGGGTCTGTCCGGATTGATGCCTCTCTATCCGGCTCAGAACTGTGACAGTGAGGGCAGAGAGACAGCAACCAGGGTGAAAAACACCGTGAAAACGGCAGTAACGACAAACTCTTTCATTTTTCTCTCCCTAAGTTGTTGGTTGATGTAGTCAAGATACCATAACAAGGGGGTAAAACAAGGTGTAAGTTGATAAAATAGCTGCTTTATGTGTGTGGTTGGTTGAGATGGCTATTTTTGTCATATTGAGCTGATTTTATCACCTGCTATGGCATGCCAGGCATTCAAGATTCTGTTTTTATGGTTATTTCATTTAAATTCAATTGGTTGATGAGCTGTTGGCTGGTTTGGTGAAGGGTTTTGTATGGAGCTCAAGTGGCGTTTTATAAGTTTTCACCCTCGTAATAGTGTCATTGAGGCCATAAAAAGTGCGCAAGGCAATGATTTGACGATTCCTGACGTAGATAGCCCATCCAAAAGAAGTCTATGGAGAGAGTCTGGTTGCCAACCCTTGTCACACCATCACTTTATCAGTCCAGAGTCTCCGCATTTTTACAGCAATACACTGGGTTCATATGGAGGAGAGTCGTGCATCGGGGGAATACAGAGTAGCAGCTGGCTGTTTTATCACCGCCAATTTCCCCGTTGGCCTCGGAATAGACATGGCCGCAGCAAGAGTGAGGTGCGCACTAGGCCAGAGGCGTATTCTCTGGCTGGGCTGGGCTGGGCTGGGCGCGAGTAGCGATTTGCGTGTGCATCTGCGTGAGTCATGTGAGTGCAATACGAGCGCAGCGCCGGAGCATGGTTGGGGAAGATATCTGAATCCCTTCTACAAGATTGAGATATAAAAAGCGGCGTATGACTAGGAGGCTGAACAAGCTGGTTTCAGGGGCGACAGGGCGCAGTTCAACGCAAGCCGGTTCGCAGTGATAAAACATCCACGACGATACCGGAACTCTGTGCGTAGGCTGATGCCGGTTGGTGTGAGGAGGGGAAGGCTGGTGATCAGTCAGATGGCGCAAGGCTTGGGGATCAGGCAACCCATATGGTGAGGGGCACACAGCGTGCCGATGCACCCGTTTTTGCAAGATATTAAAAAACCCTCCGATGGAGGGTTTTTGTCATCAACAGCCGGTTAAATGCCGCTTGGCTTAGAACAGGGTGGTGGAGAGGTTGTACAGCTCCTGATCGAACGGACGCTTCATGTTCTCGATGCAGTCGATGATGTCGTGGTGTACCAGCTCGTTGCGCTGGATACCGACGCAGCGACCACCGTGACCAGCCAGCAGCTGCTCAACGGCGTAAGCACCCATACGGCTGGACATGATACGGTCACGAGCAGTCGGGGCACCGCCACGCTGGATATGACCCAGGATGGTGGCGCGGGTTTCACGACCGGTCAGGGCTTCGATGTCCTTGGCCAGCGCGTTCACGTCGGTAACGTGCTCGCAGATGGTGATGATGGCGTGCTTCTTGCCCTTGGCTTCGCCTTCCTTGATCTGCTTGAGCAGCTTCTCTTTGTCGAAGGCTACTTCCGGCACGATCACATATTCGGCACCACCGGCAACGGCGGCGGACATGGCCAGATCGCCACAGTGGCGGCCCATGATCTCGACCACGGAGATACGGTGGTGGGAGCTGCAGGTGTCGCGCAGGCGGTCGATGGCGTCAACAACCACGTTCAGAGCGGTATCAAAGCCGATGGTGAAGTCGGTACCGGCGATGTCGTTGTCGATGGTGCCCGGCAGGCCGATGCAGGGGAAACCCTCTTCAGTCAGCTTCTTGGCCCCCATGTAGGAGCCGTCACCACCGATGACGACCAGCGCATCGATACCGTGCTTTTTCAGGTTTTCGATTGCTTCGGCGCGCACTGCGGGGTCTTTGAAGGCAGGGAAACGGGCGGAGCCGAGGAAAGTACCACCACGGTTCACCACGTCGGAGACGCTGTGACGCTCCAGCTTGACGATACGATCCTGGTGCAGACCGAGGTAGCCATCATAAATACCGTAAACTTCCAGGCCATGATGCAAACCGGCGCGAACCACGGCGCGAATGGCTGCGTTCATACCGGGTGCGTCGCCACCACTGGTCAAAACACCAATACGTTTGATTTGTTTGGTCATGAGTGCCTCTGGATCTGAGTTGTCAAATACGAATGTTTAAATAGACAAGCCACTTTTACTATATCGGCTTTCATATGGGATGCGGGGGCCACCATAGGAAAAGCGATACAAGAGAGGGGACGAGCCCCTCTCTTTGCCGTAATCAGCGATTACTTGGCTGCGCCAGCGATGATTTGGGAGAAGTCGTCCACTTTCAGGGACGCACCACCGACCAGGCCACCGTCGATGTCCGGCTGACCGAACAGGTCGGCTGCAGTGGCGCCAGTGACGGAACCGCCGTACAGGATCTGTACTTTGGCAGCAACTGCGGCATCAAAACCGGCCAGGTACTGACGGATGTGAGCGTGAACGGACTGAGCGATTTCCGGAGTTGCAGTCTTGCCAGTACCGATGGCCCATACCGGCTCGTAAGCGATAACGGCGTTGTTGAAGGAGGCGATGCCGCAACGGTCGATAACGGCTTTCAGCTGGGTCTCAACCACGTTCTTGGTCACGCCGGCTTCGAACTGCTCCAGAGTTTCACCGATGCACAGAACCGGCACCAGGCCGCCTTTCTGGATCGCTTCGTACTTGGCTGCAACCACGTCGTCAGTCTCTGCGTGCAGGGTACGACGCTCGCTGTGGCCGACCAGAGAGTAGGTGCAACCAAAGGCTTTCAGCATGGAGGGGGCGTTTTCGCCGGTGAAGGCACCAGACTCGTGAACGTCAGCGTTCTGGGCACCGTAGGCAATTTTGCTGCCAGCGGTCAGTTGCTCAACCAGACCCAAAAAGATAACCGGCGGGCAGACGGCGACTTGCACAGAAGGATGAGCGGCAGCAGCCGGGGTCAGTCCTTTGATCAGAGCTTCTACAGAAGCTTTGGTGCCGTTCAGTTTCCAGTTACCCATTACCAGGTGCTGTCTCATCTTGTATATCTCCTAGGCATTTGATTGCGCGACATTATATGAATTGAACCGAGCCCAAGATAGCTGACCCGGCGGCAAATGACGTAATTTTTTTTCGCTTTCCTGATCCAAATCAGGAATGAAACGCTTGATCGCTCATTCGTTAACCTGCCCCCGCAAGCGAGCCCACCATACCCCAATCCATTCGTGGATGGCAGCTTCGGAATACATCAAATAACGCCCTTTGGGTAAATAACTGTAGAGGGGCTGGGGAACCTGACTCTGCTTGGCGGTGTAGTCGGTGGGGGCCGGCACGGCGTTGAGTCCCTGACCCTGATAGAGGGCCATGGCGCGCGGCAAATGAGTGGCCGAACTGACCAGCGCCACCTCTTTTCCCTTGAGGTGGCGGCTGATACTGACCGCTTCGTCATGAGTGTCTTTGTTGTTTTCAAACAACGTCATCCGCGAGCGGGGAATGCCAAGGCTCTCTGCCATCCGGGCATTGACCTCGGCATTGGAGAGGGGATCACCCGACACATAGCCGGAGAAAACCAGCTCGGCGTCGGGATAGGCCTGGGCAAGGCGAACCCCTTCGAGGGTGCGGGCCAGGGCAATATTGTTTTGCCAAGAGCGCGCGGGCACCGCCGGGTCGCTGACATGGCCGTTGCCGAGCACCACGATGGCGTCGATGTTGGGATGCTGGCTCACCTCGAACGGCGGGTAGGTCTGCTCCAGCCCGCGGGCCAGTTCATAGCTCATCGGCCGCATCCCCATCAGCGCCACAATGAGCAGCGAGAGAGTGGCCAGCAGTTTGCCGGTTTTCTGAAAACGGGTGAACCAGAGCAGCAGCAGGGCGACCAGCAGCAGGGAGAGGGAGAAGGGGAGCGGCATCAACAGCTGACCCAGCCACTTTTTAATCACAAACACGACAGACACTTCCTTGAGTTTTCAGCAAATTCGGGATGTGACAGAATACCTCTCTTTTTTGGGATGGCCACAACCCTGTGGCGCTAATGTTGAGTTTCTCCTTGAAGCACGATCAGAGTTTTGACGGGCGCGCCGACAAGTTCGCCCGCAACATTTACGACTCCACCAAGGGGCGCATCCGCACCACCATTGTCTGGAGCGACATCGAAGCCTGCCTGGCCCGCCTTGGCAACCGACCGCTGCGCATCCTCGATGCTGGGGGCGGTTTTGGCTATTTCGCCCAGAAGCTGGCGGCCATGGGTCATCAGGTGGAGCTGTGCGATCTGTCAGCAGAAATGCTGGAACTGGCCCGCAGCCAGATCGCCGAGAAGGGGCTGGAAGACAAAATCCGTCTCATCCATTGCCCCATCCAGGATCTGAAGCAACACGTGACCGGTACCTTTGATCTGGTGCTCTGCCATGCGGTGCTGGAGTGGCTCGCCGAGCCGCGCCAGACCTTGCTGGGTCTGTTCCCTTTCGTCAATGCCGGGGGCATACTGTCGCTGCTTTTCTACAACCGTCATGGTTTGCTGTTCCAGAGCCTGGTGGTGGGCAATTTTGACTATGTGCGCCTTGGCCTTCGCAAGAAGCGCCAGACAGCGCTTACGCCCACCAATCCCCAGCTGCCGGAGCAGGTCTATGACTGGATTGGTCGCGGGGGGCTGCGCATCATCGGCAAGACCGGGGTGCGGGTTATCCACGACTATATGCGTCACAAGCAGGATCAGGTGGAGAAGTTCGACGAGCTGTTGGCCATGGAGCAGCAATATTGCCGTCAGGAGCCTTTTGTCTCCCTCGGTCGCTATATCCATGTGATGGCCCAGAAGCCGGCCAGCTGATTGCTCGCGGTTCACTTCAATGTGAACCATGTTTTCGATGCTACCGGATGTAGCCGCGCGCACGATTTTGCGCCCAATACAACAACGAGATGACAACATCATGATGAGTACATCCCGTACCCTGCCAGAGCGTTCTTTGCCGGAGCTAGTAGGGTGGGTCAGGCAGGAGGGGTTGGCGTTGAGCCTGCCGACCGACCGGCTGGCCTTTCTGATTGCAATCAAGACGCTATCCGAAGATGAGTCGGACCTGTCGGAAGCGGCGCTGCACGATGCCTTTGGCTATGTCAGCAGCGCCTTCGGCCAGATGGACGAGACCCTCACCGGTCGCGCCAACAACGCCATCAACGATCTCATTCGCCAGCAGCTGCTGTCGCGTTTCAACACCGACATGGTGGCGGGGGAGAGTCTCTACCGCCTGTCGCGCCTGGGTGTGAGCATCGTCGACTTCTTTATGGATCAGCGTCAGGTTGACTCCATCAAGCTTTCCATTCTGCTCGAACACCTGGCTGCCGAGCTCGACACCGCCCGCAAGGCGGCGCTTGAGACCAACACCCGCGAGCAGTGGGATGCCGAGGTGCTGCCGCGCCTCACCTTCTCGCTGGAAGAGACCCTGGGGCGCATCGATCTCACCCAGCGCGCCATGGATGAGCAGCAGAATCAGGTCAAAAGCGAAATCGCGGCCCTGCTGACCCAGAACTGGGTCGATGCCATTCACAGCTGCGAAAAGCTGCTGCACGAGACCGGGCAGACCCTGCGCGAGCTGCAGGATACCCTGGACGCTGCCGGCCACCGCTTGCAGGCGGGGCTGCTCAACATTCAGGAGGCGGCGCAGGGGCGCGACGATCTGTTCCACGTCGAGGAGCTGACCCACGCCTTGCAAGGGCGGCTCGACGTCATCACCAGCTGGGGTCAGCAGTGCATCGAGCTCTGGTCCCGCTACGACAGACACGTCCACAAATTTATCCGCAACGCCATCGATATGGACAAGAACCGCGCCTTCAGCCAACGGCTGCGCGAGTCCATCCGCAATTTCGAGCAGCACAACTGGCAGCTGCGGGTGGCCGAAGAGCCCCGTCTGCTGGAGCTGCGCGACGAAACCATCGCCATCCACGACGAGGAGGTGACCGGTGAGGTGCCCCTCGAGATGGAGTACGTCGAGATGGTGGATATCAACCAGGAGCTGGCCGAGCGCATCGAGCGCTATCTGGCCCGCTACCCCGAGCAGGGCCAGCAGCTGGATCTGGCCGATGTGCTGCGGGAATATCTGCTGGACTATCCGGCTCATGCCCACTTCGATGTGGCGCGTCTTCTGATCGACCAGGCCGTGCGCCTGGGCCATGCCAGCGGCGAGCGCGAACTGCATCGCCAACCCGCATGGAAACCCATTAACCAAGCTGGATCCAAGGTTCAGGCCTATGTCATTGATCAATTCTGAGTTTCCCTTGCCGCTGCGCCTTGCAGAGGCGATTGCCAACCCCTTGTTTCCGCGCATCGACACCGCCTTGCGCTCCGGTCGCCACATCAGTGCCGACGAGTTCGAGCAGCATTCGGCGCTGGTCGAATATCACAGCGAGCTGGAGATCTTCTACGGCCGCTATCAGGTGGAGCTGATCAAGGCGCCGGAAGGCTTCTTTTACCTGCGCCCGCGCCCGAGCTCCGACATCGGCACCACAGTGCTCTCCGAGCTCGATATGCTGGTGGGCAAGGTGCTCTGCTACCTCTATCTGAGCCCGGATCGCCTCGCCTCGGAAGGGGTATTCGCCATGGCCGAGCTGCAAGAAGAGGTGCTGAGCCTCGCCGACGAGAAGCAGCTGCTGCGGATGGTCAACAGCCGCTCCGGCGGTACCGATCTCGACAAGAAGAAGTTGCTCGAAAAGATCCGTACCTCCATGCGCCGTCTGCGCCGCCTTGGTATGATCACCGCCCTTGGCAACGGGGATAAATTCCGGGTCAACGAATCGGTGTTCCGTTTCGCCGCCGACGTGCGCTCCGATGAAGATCCGCGCGCCGTCCAGCTGCGGATGATCCAGGAGGGTGAAGCCATCTTCCACGACGACGAAATGCCGAGCAGCGACTCGCTCTTTGATGACATCGAGGCGGATCTCGATGAAGAACAACTGGATCTGGAGGTATAACCGGTGCGAGGCAAGTTCAAATCCCTGACCATGGTCAACTGGAACGGCTTCTTTGCCCGGACCTTCGATCTCGACCAGCTGGTCACCACCCTTTCCGGCGGCAACGGCGCGGGCAAGTCCACCACCATGGCGGCCTTTATCGCGGCGCTCATCCCCGACCAGTCACTGCTGCATTTCCGCAATACCACGGAAGCGGGGTCGAGCAGCGCCTCCCGTGACAAGGGGCTCTACGGCAAGCTGCAGCGCGGCCACTGCTATTCTCTGCTGGAAGTGATGAACAGCCGCGAACAGCGGATCTGGGTCGGCGTCCACCTCGAACAGGTGGCCAACCGTGACAACAAGGTCAACATCACCCCGTTTGCGCTGGTGGATGTGCCGGAGAATCTGGCACCGACCGATCTGCTGCTGGAGAAGCTTGATGGCGGCAAGGGGCGGGTACGCGCCTTTACCGATCTGAAAGGGGCGGCCGCCGAGCTGGGGGCGCTGAAAGTCGCCAAATTCAATACGGTGACCGACTATCACAACTTCATGTTCGAGTTCGGCATCACCCCGAAGAAGCTGCGTGATCAAAAAGATCGCGGCAAGTTCTATCGCCTGATCGAAGCCTCCCTCTACGGCGGCATCTCCTCGTCCATCAGCCGTTCCCTGCGCGAATACCTGCTGCCGGAGAACTCCGGGGTGCGCAAGGCGTTTGCAGACATGGAGGCGGCCATCTATGAAAACCGCCGCACGCTGGAGGCCATCAAGGAGACCCAGGGTCAGCGGGATCTGTTCAAGAACCTGATCACCGAGACCACCCACTATGTGGCCGCGGACTATGTGCGCAACGCCGCCGAGAAGAGCCGCCTCTCCGAGCTGGCCCTCAAGGCGCGCCAGGAGCTGGCCGACAAGCGCCGCATTCTGGCCGAAGAGAAGCAGCGCGCCATCTATCTGGCTGATGAAGTGGAGCAGCTCACCAACCGCGAAAAATTGCTGACCGACGAGCTGGAGTCTGCCTCAGAGCATCTGGCCAAGGTGATGGCCGCCGTCAGCTTGCAGAAGAAGATCGAGATGTATCGCGCCGATCTGGCGGATCTCTCTGACAAACTCGAACAGCAGCAGGCAGTAGTGGAGGAGATCCACGGCCAGCTGCTGGAGGTGGAAGAGCGCAAGGAGCTGGCGCAGGCAGAAGTCGACAGCCTCAAGACCCAGCTGGCCGACTACCAGCAGGCGCTCGATATCCAGCAGACCCGCGCCATCCAGTACCGTCAGGCGGTGCAGGCGCTGGAGGCTGCCCGCGAGCAGTGCGAGCTGCCGGGGCTGACCGCCGAACAGGCGAGCGACACCCTGCACCAGTTCCGCGCCGCCGAGCAGAGCCTCACCAGCCGGGTGCTGGGGGCAGAACAGCAATTGGCGCTGGCCAAGGCGGCAGTGGCCGAGCACGAAGCGGCGCTGGCGCTGCTGCTCAGCATCGCTCCGGAAACAGTGCGCGAGGCCGCCTGGCCCACCGCCCAGGCGCTGCTCAAGCGTCACATCGAAGACAAGGCTCGCATTGCCCAGGGGCAGGGGCTGCGCGCCGCGCTGGCTCGCCTCGAGAAAGAGAGCGAAAGCCAGAAGAGTCTCTTCAAGCTGCGTGACGAGCTGCAGCATGCCTCTGGCCAGCTGATTGCCAGCAGCGATGAGCTGGAGATCTTCCTCGAAGCTCAGCGCACCCGTCAGGAGGAGCTCTCCGAGCAGCAGGCGGAGGTGAACCAGCGCCGCGCCAGCCTCGAGCATCAGGGCACCCAGCTGGGTCGCGATATAGCGGAGCTCACCAAGCTGGCGCCGCGCTGGCTCAAATCCTTTGAAAAGCTCGAGCAGCTGCGCGAGCAGAGCGGTTTGCCGCTCGCCACCGCCGAAGAGCTTTCGGCCGGTATGCAGACAGTGCTCGACAAGGAGCGCGAGTTCGAGCAGGAGAGCAACCGCATTGCGGCGCAGAAACAGGCGCTGGAGCTGCAAATTCGCAACCTGCAGCTGGGGGCTGGCGAGGCGGATCCGCGTCTTGCCCGCATCGCCGAGCAGGTGGGGGGTGTGCTGCTCTCCGATGTCTATGACGACATCTCCATCGACGATGCCCCTTACTACTCGGCGCTCTATGGCCCGGCTCGCAGCGCTCTGGTGGTGCTCGATCTCGAAGGCGCCATTGAGCGGCTGAAAAAGCTGGAAGATTGCCCGGAGGATATCTACCTGATTCAGGGCAACCCCGACTCCTTTGACGAGGATCTGGTGGAAGCGGACGAGCTGGGCGATGCCGTGCTGGTGCGCACCAGCAAGCGTCAAGTGCGCTTCTCCCGCTACCCCGAGCTGCCGCTGTTTGGCCGCGCTGCGCGGGAAAAACGGATAGAGCAGCTCGACCTTGAGCGCGAAGGGCTCATCGAGGGTTACGCCAAGGCCGCCTTCGAGCAGCAGAAGTACCACCGTCTCTACGGTCACTTCCGCGACTTTATCGGTCAGCATCTGGATATCGCCTTCCGCCCCGACCCCGAAGCCGAAGTGCAGGCCAAGCAGGCCGAACTGCGCGCGCTGCAAGGGACCATCGGTGAGTGCGACAAGCAGCTGGCCGAGGCCAAAGCGGCCGCCGCCCAGCTGACCCGCCATATCCAGCTGGTGCAGGGGATGCTGCCCTTTGCCCACCTGTTTGCCGAGACTGATCTGGCTGCCCGCCTCGAGGCGGCCCACGCTGACGTTGAGGCCCTGAAACAGGCCGAAGCCTTTATCGCCAAGCACGGCAAGTCGCTGGAAAAACTGGAAACCATGGTGCAGGTGCTGCGTCAGGATCCGCAGGATCTTGCGGCGCTGCAGGCGGCTTACGATGAGGTGAGCGACTTGCTGGCCGAGCAGAAACGCCGTTGCTACGCCCTCGATCAGCTGGTGGCCCGTCTGCCGCACTTTGCCTATCAGGATGCGCAAGATCTGCTGGGCAAGGCCTCCGAAATGAGCGAGCGGCTCAAAGAGAAGCTCAAAGCGGCCGAGCTGGCGGCCCGCACCGCCGGCGAGCAGCACAAGCAGATTGCCCAGCGCCACACCGAGGCGTTGCAGCTGCGTACCGCGCTTAACTCCAGCGTCGAGGCCAAGCGCCAGACCCTGACCGAGTTCGAGCAGGAGCTGGCGGCCATGGGGCTGACGTTGTCTGACGATATGGAAGAGAAGGCGCGAGCCCACAAGAAAGAGATTGAAGAGCTGCTGATCCGCACCCGTTCCCGTCGCACCAGCGCCGAGGCCCAGTTGCAGGTCACCAAGCGCGAGATCGAATCCCTCGGCGGTCGTCTCAAGCTCGAAGGCAAGGATTACTACAGCGCCCGTAAATCTCTGGTGGGCCACAAGGCGAGCTGGTCGCGGGTGGTGCGGCTGGCGCGGGAGACCGATGTCGAGAAGCGCCTCAACAAACGCGAGCTGGCCTACCTCGACAGCGACGAGCTGCGCTCCATGTCGGACAAGGCCCTCGGCGCCCTGCGGGTGGCGGTGGCCCACGACGAGGCTCTGCGCGATGCGCTGCGTCTCTCCGAGGGCAACCGTAGCACCGAGCAGAAGGTCGCCTTCTACGTGCAGGTCTACCGTTACCTCAAGGATCGCATCCGCAACGACATCATCCGCTCCGATGATCCGGTGGAAGCGATCGAGGAGATGGAGATCGAGCTGGCGCGTCTGGCAGACGAGCTCAAGCAGCGGGAAACCCATCTGTCGCTCTCCTCTCACGAGGTGGCGGCCAAGATCACCAACATCATCCGCCGCGAGCAGAACCGCATCCGGGTGCTCAACCAGGGCTTGCAGAACATCGCCTTCGGTCTGGTGCGCGGGGTGCGCCTCAACGTCAATATCCGCGAGGCCCACACCCGTCTGCTGACGGCGCTGGCCGATCAAACCGCCATGCACAACGATCTGTTCGCCGACAAGGAGCTCAGCTTCTCCGAGGCGATGGCCAAGCTGTTCCAGCGCCTGAACCCGCAGATCGAGCAGGGGGATCGCAGCTATCAGGTGATGGGTGATGTGCTGCTCGACTATCGCAACTATCTGGAGCTGGAGATCGAGGTGCAGCGCGGTGCCGATGGCTGGCTGAGGGCCGAGAGCGGTGCGCTCTCCACCGGTGAGGCGATCGGTACCGGTCAGGCCATCCTGCTGATGGTGCTGATCAGCTGGGAGGAGGAGTCCCGCCGTCTGCGCGGCAAGGATATCGCCCCGTGCCGCTTGCTGTTCCTCGACGAAGCGGCCCGTCTGGATGGCAAATCCATCGCCACCCTGTTCGAGCTGTGCGAGCGGCAGGATATGCAGCTGCTTATCGCGGCGCCGGAGAACATCAGCCCCGAGAAGGGCACCACCTACAAGCTCATCCGTAAAGTGCAAGGCAAGCACGAGCATGTGCATGTGGTCGGCCTGCGTGGCTTCGGCTTTAGCGATGACAAGCTGATTGCCTGAGAAGTCTCTGGCCCATCCCGACACGGGATGACTGGTAACTAGTTGAAAGGGAGGCATTTGCCTCCCTTTTTACATGGAAGATATGGCAAAGTAGCCGCACCGTCGCTGCTGCCTGACAACAAGGCGAGTAACATAGTGAGTGCCTTGGAGCTATGGCAAGGTGAGAGCTCCCGCCTGCAAGCGTGTCGCCAGCGTCACCGGCCGCATCGAAGATGCAAAAATAGCGCAGAGTGAAAAGAAGAGAGGAGAGGGGAAAGGTGCAACATATCCGGAAAGGGCTGCTGTTATCTCTTTGCCTGCTGCTGGCTGCCTGTAGCAGCCGTTATGACGAGAGCCACGGCGGCAGCTGGCGCGGCTATAGCGAAACCGGTTACGCCAGCTATTATGCCGACCGCTATCACGGCAAAAAGACCGCCAGCGGCGAGATCTATCGCAACAACCTCAATAGCGCCGCCCATATGGAGTTGCCCTTTGGCGCCATGGTGCGGGTTACCAACCTCGCCAATGGCAAGAGTGTAGTGGTCAAGGTCAATGACCGTGGTGCCTTTAAAAATGGACGTATTATCGATCTCTCCAAATCGGCTTTTAGCACCATCGGCAATATTCGCGACGGGATTATCAAAGTAAAAATAGAGGTGCTCTAGCAGTCCACTTGTTCAGTGGCGTGAACAGAGTGTCCGTTCTGTATGGCTATATCCTGCAAGTCTGCCCTCTTACACTGCTCCGTATCCAAGAGGTACACCCAATCGAAATACTTGAATGATTGATCTGATAACGGAGCAGATGAAGATGAATGAAGAGAAACTTGTGTTCATTGCAGTGCTTAAAGCTAGAGCCGGTATGGGGGAGCAGCTGCGCCGGGAGTTGATCAAGCTTATTGAGCCTACTCGGCACGAACCGGGTAACTTGGACTATGTGCTGTTTGAATTGCGGGATGTGCCAGGCACCTTTTACATGCGTGAGGCATTCGTCAGCCAAGCCGCGTTGGATAACCATTGTCAGACTGACTATTTTCAGGCCTTTGCCGCTCAGGCTGAGTCTCTGCTTGCAGAGCCATTGCAGCTTATTTTCCTGGATGAGGTCAGCTACTCTTAATCCATTCGGGCCAGGGGGCCCGATTTTTTATTCATATCTCAAGTGCGAGATAAGATGTGTTTCAAGCAAGTTATCACGCCAGTCTTTTACCTGCCTGCATCTACTAATCCTCTGATTTTTAATTACTCTCTCCTGTTTATATCCAAGATGTTTTCATCTTCCTGTTAACGGATGAGATATCCAAATGAGAATTTAATTTGGGCTCAAGTTCAGTGGTAGTGGTATAACCTGCTATCGCAGGAAGGCATACCAAACGATGGTGCTGACCATCAGCGCGTCGATATGAGGTGGGCAGGGAGGACGAGGATGGGTATTGAGCTTGTAGATGTACCGCAAAGTGAATTTGAGCAGGTCTTTACTGCCGTGAAACAGGGGATTTTTCCCTATGTTGAGGCGCTCTTTGGCTGGGATGACCAATTTCAACGCGAACGGCTAGCCAGCTCCTATCTGCCGCAATGGTTTTCGTGGATCCTGCATGGGGGAGAACGCATTGGTTTGTTATGTAGCAAGCCATATGAGGATGCCCAGCATGTTCATTTGCTGATCATTTTCACTCAGTATCAGGGGCGGCAGCTTGGCGCTACCGTGATGGAACGGCTTCATCAGGAGGCTGAGCGTGAGGGGAAATGCCGGGTCACCTTGTCCAGCTTCACAGACAACCATGGGGCGATACGGTTTTATGAGCGCCTTGGTTACAACGTGGTCGAAGAGGATCAAGAGTTTGTCTCCATGTCCCGGCCGTAGGGCTGTGACCTCGGATTGAAAAAAGTGGTTAATGGAGAGTTGTGATGGCGATTTTGAATATTTTGACGGCTCCCGACCCAAGGTTGAGGCTCAAGGCCGAGCGAGTTGAGGATATCGCTGTCGTACAGGGGCTGATTGATGACATGCTGGAGACCCTGTATGCGACGGAGAACGGGATTGGCTTGGCCGCGACTCAAGTCGGGCGCAAAGAGGCGATCGTTATTATCGACTTGTCCGAGAGCAGGGATCAGCCGCTGGTTTTGATTAATCCACAACTGATAAGCGGTACTGACAAGGTGCTTGGACAAGAGGGATGTCTCTCCGTGCCGGATTACTACGCGGATGTCGAGCGTTACTGCTCGGTGGTGGTATCTGCACTGGATCGAAAAGGTAATCCGATCACCATCGAGAGCAGCGAATTTTTGGCCATTGTCATGCAGCATGAAATTGATCATCTGGATGGCAACTTGTTCATTGATTACCTGTCACCGCTCAAACGGCAGATGGCACTCAAACGAGTTACAAAATCTCTCAAGTCCACCAGTTAACATCTGCGGATAGTGGCTGGCCGTTTTAGTTATGTGGAGAGCAGGCAGAATGAAAGTGGCAAGATGGAATGTCAGGGCGCTGTTTGGCCGCAATAGCAATGAGGTGCGGGGACGTTATGGGCTGAAGGCTCTGCTGTTGCTGGGAACATTGTGGGTAGCACTCCCCGTATCAGCCGACGAAGAGCAGTTGCCGGCCGAATATCGCCCCTTTGTGCAGCAGTTGGTCGATGCGGCGGAAGCCCGGGATCATCAGGCCCTTGCCAATCAAATGAAATACCCCTTCAAGCAGGAGTATCCCATTCCCGCCATTAAAAACGCGTCGGAGATGCTGACCCGTTTCGACGAGGTATTTGATGACGCCATATTAAAAAGCATCGCTACCTCCCGGGTCGGGCAGGATTGGCAGGCCATGGGCTGGCGCGGCATCATGTTGGGCAGTGGTGAGGTCTGGATGGATTTCGATGGCAAGGTGATCGGTATCAATAATCAGACGGCGCAGGCCGCCAAATTGAAAGCCGAGCTTATCGCCAGGCAGAAGAGCGATCTGCATCCCAGTTTGCGGGAGTACAAGAACCCCGCGCTGATGTGGCAGACCGAGAAATTTACCATCCGCATCGATGAGTTGGACGATGGCCACTATCGCTACGCCTCCTGGGCCAAGGGCAAGACGCTCGCCGACAAGCCGGATCTGGTGCTGAAAAATGGCACCGTCAGGGTGGAGGGGTCGGGGGGCAATCATACCTACCTCTTCACGAGCGGCCCCTATCGCTACGAGTGCGTCGTCACCGTGCTGGGTGAGCGAGGCGTGCCACCAGGTGAGCTGGTGGTCTATAAAAATGACGTCGAGATAGTGCACCAACCGGTGATCAAGGTGCTGTGACAGCAAATCCACATAAAGAGAGATCAAAGAGCGGCCGGGAGCCGCTCTTTTGCTTTCGAAAATAGAGAGATGAGCTGCGCTAGCTTTGCGGCACCCTGACCCCTTTATCGAGATAGAGGCTGCTGTAGTGGGCGCGGTGGGTGACAAACATCACCTGATGGCGGCTGCCGTCGGAGAGGATAATAAAATCCCCCGCCTGAGCGGGGCTCTGCAAGGTGATCTCCTGCTCGGGGGCGGTCAGGCGATCGACATCTTCCTTGAAGGTGAGGGTGTAAGAGTACATATGGCGCTCCACTGCTGGCTCATATCAAACACTCCGTTGAAGGTAGTTGCTGGCAAGGGGGCGCGCGGCGCCCGATTGGCGCTGTTAGACCAAATAGCGGTGATGGGAACGTGCGTGGTTTCAGCTGGGTTGTTTTGCTGAGGTGCGCTTGAGGCGTTTACATTAAGGCCATCGGTATCAAAACGATGGTAAAGGGGCGAAAAGGAGGATGAAAAAACCGCCAGCTGGCGGTTTTTCTTATGCGGTGGGCCCTACTTCAGGGCCTTCTTCAGCTTCTTGATCTTGCCTTCATGCTTGGCAATTTTCTCAAGACGAGCGGCGATCTTCTTCTTGATCTCTTTCTTGCTTGCTTTGGCCATCGGTGGCGCTCCTTTGAAGTGGGGACACATCAGGTGTCAGTGTGGGTCTTCCCTTTGACGTCCCAGAGTGCCACAGGGCTCCTTTGTGAACCAGCACTCTGTTGCTTTAATAGCCAGCTCGCTATAACTGCAAGGGGCTGAGCCAGCGCAGCAGTTGCTGGCCAACATGCGGGCTGGCGAGCAGGGCCATATGGCTGGTGCGATAGACAATCAGGGTATGGGCAGGAATAAAGGCAAGCTGATGGCGCGCCTCGCTGTGCTGGCCTAGGGCGCTACGAAGGGGCACCAGTCCATCGCCAATCAGCCGGTCGGCCAGCAGGCTGCGCTTGGCGGCAGTGGTCGCGGCGATGGCATAGCAGTTGACGCTGCAGGGCAAGGGGAGTGGAACGCGAGGATCGCGCAAGGGCACTGCGGGGTCGGGTGCGGCGAGCGTCTCGATCACCTTGCCGTGGCGCAGATCCTTGATGCCTGCACTGCGCAGCCGCGCCAGTCTGACGAAGGGTTCGCTGTAGGCGGTAGCGGGCAACAACTGTTCCAGCCAGTGACCGGCATGTTCGAGCGGCGCGCCGTGGTGTGGTGTGCCGAGAAAGATCAGGTTGGCAAGGTGCGCAGGCCAGGTGAGCCCGGCCACGTCGGCATGGTGGCAGGCGCTGCGGGCAACCAGTCCGCCCATGCTGTAGCCCATTATCGTTATCTCTTTGAGCTCTCCCGGCCAGTGGGTGAACAGCTGCTCCAACAACAGGGCAAGTAGCTGCCCGTTTTGTGTAATGGGCAGGCCCGAGTTGTAGCGCAAGTAAAGAGGCTGATAGCCAAGCGCGGCGGCAAGTTGCTCTCCGTGATTGACCGGTTTGCCTTGATGTTCGGTCTGCCACTGCAGATCGTTCATGCACAGGCCATGGATCATCAGCAGCACCCGTCCCTCGTGGGGTAGATCCTCCGGCATCGCTTGCCAATCGAGGGGCTTGCCCTGATAGCGCAGTGTCATGGGGGTGGCGAGGGCATTGTGGTGCTCGACCAACTTGTCCCCCAATACGCCGTTGAGCGTGGCGATCAGGGCTGCACGTTTCGGGGTTTCGGGGAGCTGGTGGGGCGGCGGAGTGGCTGGCAGGCGGCTGAGCAGTTGGTTGATGCCGCTGCCCAGGGTGTTGGCGGTGCCATGTACCCCCTTGTACACCAGCCCGGTGATCCCGGCTGTTTTTCCCTCATCCCGCCCCTTGAGCCCCATACCGCTCAGTACCGCCTGATGTACCGCTTCGGTGATCTCTACCGCGGCGGGCAGCGCCAGAGTCAGCAGGTGCGCCAGCTCGCGGATATCCGAAAGATGCCAGGAAGAGGATGGCGAGGGGTCTGTGGCGTCGGTCATGGCAAGCCCTTGTGAAAGCGGGTATCGCGTTGTCGTGCCGCGAAGAGCGCAGTGTATCTCTATATCAAACCAGCTTGCTCCCTTTGTGGCGGGTTTACCAGTAACGGGCCATGCATGGCGGGGCTGATAAGAACCGCTTGCGAAGCCGGTCACGGTAATGACAGGGAAAATCACCTCTACTTCGTCATATGAAGCCACATGGAGAGGTGAGGATGTCGCTGTTTGATGAGATGCGGGTACAGGATTTGTGTGCACGGTTGCTCGATAGCCAGAACGGAAAGGGCTGCTCTCTTGAGAGTCGGCATGGCCGCGAGTTGAAGGATCTGTTGCAGGCAGTGGCCGGGATCAAGCCGGTTGGCCGAGGTGCTCATTATGTGTTGACCGAGGCGGGGTGGACTTATCTGACCGGACAACTGGCTCGGGCTGCTCCCCCCGAATCGGACAAGGGGGAGCAGCTGCAACGAATGGGAGTGAGTTTGCCTGCACGGCTCAATCAGGCCTGCTTTTATGCCCTCTGGCATGGGGACAGCAAGCATCCGCGGTCAGCATCCCTTGCCGCGCCACTGCTTGCGGAATTGTCGCTCACGCAGGATGAGGTGATCCGCATCCGTACCCTCGAACCGCTCTCACTGGTCGATCGGCAGGGTCAGCAGCACGATATGACGGCAATGATGGCGCTGCTGGGGGAGTTGGCGTTGCCGGAGCGGACTCTGGGCACGCTGGCGGCCATCGGCTGGCAAGGGGAGCGGGTCATTACGGTGGAGAACAAGGGGGCCTTCGTCGACTACCCGCTGCAACCCGGGCAACTGCTGCTCTTTGCCCCCGGTCGCAATACCACCCTGGCCAAGCAGCTGATCCCGCTGCTGCCTGCGGGCGTGCAGTGGGCCCATTTCGGTGATCTCGATCAACGGGGTATCGATATTGCCATCGAGCTGGCGCGCGAGCTAAATCGACCGGCCATGCTCTGGTTTCCCTGTGAGCTGCAACCTTATCTGGATCACTACGCCCGTCCGGTACGCACCTTTGCGACGGACAGTGGCAAGGTGCCCTGGCGTGTGACGACGCAGGCTGATCAGGTTGATGGTCATGGCACGCCGGTAGGCGTTCCCTGGCTTGAGAAACTGATCACAGACGGGACTTGGCTGGAGCAGGAGGTATTGATTCTGGCCCCTCAGTGGCGGAGCTGGTCATTGGAAGAGATGGGCAATCAGGTGTGAAACGGGGAGCCCGCGCTCCCCGTCATTTTGTGGTCCGCTGTTTACTTGGCGTTGATAGGCCCCTTGGTGCCGGCATCATTATCGACCCAGCCATCTTCACCCTTGATGCGGCGATCCCCCTGAATGGTGTAGATGACCATGCCATCCTTGAACACCAGCGCGCCATCGGATTTCTTGGCATTGACCTTCTTGTCGTTGACCCACACCTGATCCTTGCCATCGATACGGATATTGGCCACGGTGGCGCCGGTTTGGGGGAAGGTGGCGATCCAGTTGCCCGTATAGGGGCTGGCGCTGGTTGCCGCGGCAGGAGCATTGCCAAAACCGGCAGCTGCGTTCTCAGCCTTGGTCTTGTTGATATCGCAGCCATTGAGCTCGCTCACCTGAGTGCAGCCCGAGCGCTCCAGCTTCTGCTCATAGCTCAGATTCAGACCGCCCTCCGCTGCAGGGGCGGCCGTGCCAAATCCCGCCTTGGCATTTTCCGCTTTGGTTTTGTGAATGTCACAGCCCTGCGCCTCGGTAACCTGGGTACAACCGGATCGCTCCAGCTGCTCGGCATATTTGGCGCTGATGGCGTGGGCAGGGGCGATCCCGAGCAGGGTCAGGGTGATGAGCAGAGCAGCATTCCTGGACATAGATAATCCCTCAAAGATGTAAGTCATGCAGGTTCATCCGCGCAGTTGCGGCAGTGAACGTCGGCCTATCCTGAGTATCCGATACAGATGCGCAGCTGGCGTATTCACGTTAGCACCTTGGGCCAACCGCGCCCAGCGATGTGGCTGGAAGAAAAGGTGAGAGGCGATACGGGCGGGGAGTGCAAGGGATGCGAGATGGCCGTGACATTTCTGCAGAAGATGTGGTAACAAAAGAGCAAGGTGCTGCGGGCATTATCATAATGATAACGACAGCCCCGCTGATATCATTTCAGCCCTTGAAACAGACCTTTGATGATAATTCTCACCGATGCCGAGATATCGCCTCTGATTATTATCACCTTGCTATTTTATGGCTTGGCTGATCCGCTCACCTTTTTATTGAATAAACCGCTTAAATAGCCGCTGATTTTGTGGGTGGCATCACACACTTTCGCCATTTATTAATATCTGCCTGCATTTTATTGGCTTGGCACGGTTATTGATTGCCTCATATCGACGCTAACCGACGCGCTCACCCACAACCGGGATGCTGGTGACATCGTGAGTGAAAGGGGAGCTATCCATATCTCATCCAATGATTGGGGCGAACGATGAAAGCAGTTAACGAATTAATCAAAGAGATCAGAGCACTCAAATCCAACCTGCATGAAAAAGATTTTCTGCTGACCTGGGAGCAAACGCCTCAGGAGCTGGAGCTGGTATTGAAACTGGCCGAATCCCTCAAGACCCTGCGCGCCGAAAATATCTGCACCAAACTGTTTAACAGCGGGCTCGGTATCTCGGTTTTCCGCGATAACTCCACCCGAACCCGCTTCTCTTACGCCTCTGCGCTGAACCTGCTCGGTCTGGCCCAGCAGGATCTGGACGAGGGCAAATCCCAGATCGCCCACGGCGAAACCGTCCGTGAAACCGCCAACATGATCTCCTTCTGCGCCGATGCAATCGGTATTCGTGACGACATGTATCTGGGGGCCGGTAACGCCTATATGCGCGAAGTGGGTGCGGCACTGGATGAAGGGTTCGAGAAGGGGGTGCTGCCCCAGCGTCCGGCGCTGGTCAACCTGCAGTGCGACATTGATCACCCGACCCAGTCGATGGCTGATCTGGCCTGGTTGCAGGAGCACTTCGGCAGCCTGGAGAGCCTCAAGGGCAAGAAGATTGCGATGACCTGGGCTTACTCCCCGAGCTACGGCAAGCCGCTCTCCGTGCCGCAGGGCATCATCGGTCTGATGACCCGTTTCGGTATGGACGTGACCCTGGCCCATCCGGAGGGGTATGACTTGATCCCGGACGTGATCGAAGTGGCCAAGGAGAATGCCAAGGCCTCCGGCGGCAGCTTCCGTCAGGTCACCTCCATGGAAGAGGCGTTCAAGGATGCGGATATCGTCTATCCCAAGTCCTGGGCCCCCTACAAGGTGATGGAGCAGCGCACCGAGTTACTGCGTGCCAATGACCACGCCGGCCTCAAGGAGCTGGAGAAACATTGCCTTGAGCAGAACGCCAAGCACAAGGATTGGCACTGCACCGAGGAGATGATGAAGCTCACCAAGGGGGGCGAAGCGCTCTATATGCATTGCCTGCCCGCCGATATTTCCGGCGTCTCCTGCAAAGAGGGCGAAGTAACCGAAGGGGTATTCGAGAAATACCGTATCGCCACCTACAAAGAGGCGAGCTGGAAGCCCTATATTATCGCCGCCATGATCATGGCCCGTAAATTCTCCGCCCCGGCAGAAACCCTGGAAAATCTGATTAAAGAGGCACAAAAACGGGTGAAATAAATAACGGCAGGGCAGGGTGAATATTCATCCTGCCCACGCTGTTGAACGCATTATTTCGAGTTTTCTCCCCGTGGCATCTGAATAACGGATCTCCCGGCGAGGCAGCTCTTTGTCAGGTAACGCCTAGTGAGGTAAGCATGTCCCAATTTTCGCTGAAGATGGATATTGCCGATAACCGCTTTTTTACCGCCGAGCCATCTCCGCTGTTTTCTCGCGCCGAAGCACAAAAGGCTCGCGCTTTTCATAAAAAACTGGCCGGTTATGAACCGACACCCCTGTGCGACCTCAAAGATCTGGCCGCCTATATCGGGGTGAAAAATATATTGGTCAAGGATGAGTCAAAGCGTTTTGGCCTCAACGCCTTCAAGATGCTGGGTGGCGTTTATGCCATCGCCAACCTGCTCTGTGAAAAGTACGGGGTGGCCATCGAGGATTTCTCCTTCGATCTCATCAAACGCACCATCAAGGAGCCGATGACCTTCGCCACCACCACAGATGGCAACCACGGTCGCGGCGTCGCCTGGGCCGCCAAGCAGGTGGGTCAGCATGCGGTGGTCTACATGCCCAAGGGCTCCGCCCAGGAGCGGGTTGACCACATTCTCAATCTCGGTGCCGAGTGCATCGTCACCGATATGAACTATGACGACACCGTGCGCCTGACCATGAAGATGGCCGAAGAGCGCGGCTGGCACATAGTGCAAGACACCGCTTGGGAGGGTTACACCAAGATCCCGACCTGGATCATGCAGGGTTACTCCACCCTGGCCGACGAAGCGGTCGAGCAGATGCAGGATATGGGCATCAAGCAGCCGACCCACGTGCTGCTGCAGGCCGGGGTAGGGGCGCTGGCGGGCGGCGTGCTCGGTTATCTGGTGGACTGCTTCGGGGCGAAAAACCTGCACAGCATCGTGGTCGAGCCGGATCAGGCCGATTGTATCTACCGCTCCGGCGTGGCGGGGGAGATGGTCAACGTGGGGGGAGATATGCGCACCATCATGGCCGGTCTTGCCTGCGGCGAGCCCAATCCGCTTGGCTGGCCGCTGCTCAAGAGTTGTACCACCCAGTTCATCTCCTGTCACGACAAGGTGTCGGCACTGGGTATGCGGGTGCTGGGCAACCCCCTTGGCAATGACCCCCGAATCATCTCCGGTGAGTCCGGCTCGGTCGGTACCGGCGTGCTGGCGGCAGTGCGTCACCACCCGGATCGCGCGGCGCTGATGGAACGTCTGGGGCTAGATAGCAACTCGGTGGTACTCATCATCAACACCGAAGGGGACACCGATGTGACCCACTACCGGGAAGTGGTGTGGGAAGGCAAACATCCTGCCTGCGATTAACCCCGGCTGTGAGTAATCCCTGCGAGAGCAGAGAGACGAATTGAAGAACTGATCGCGCCTCGCCAACGGGGGGCGGTAATGGGCACAGGGCGCTGCCGACGAACAGGCCGCGCACTCTCAGTTGTTATGGAGAATCACAATGAGCAAGCAAATTCCGTTTGAAATGGTGTTGGAGAAGGCCTACCAGTACAAGGCCGAGATGAGTCAGTTCCTGCGCGACATGATCGCCATCCCGAGCGAGAGCTGCGATGAAGAGCGCGTCGTGCTGCGCATCAAACAGGAGATGGAGAAGGTTGGTTTTGACAAGGTCGAGATCGACCCCATGGGTAACGTGCTGGGCTATATCGGCCACGGCCCGCACCTGATCGCCATGGATGCCCACATCGATACCGTGGGGGTCGGCAACCGCGCCAACTGGACCTTCGACCCCTATGAGGGGATGGAAGATCACGAGATCATCGGTGGCCGCGGTGCATCCGATCAGGAAGGGGGCATGGCCTCCATGGTCTATGCGGGCAAGATCATCAAGGATCTGGGGCTGGAAGATCAGTACACCCTGCTGGTGACCGGTACCGTGCAGGAGGAGGACTGCGACGGTCTCTGCTGGCAGTACATCATCGAGCAGAGCAAGATCCGCCCCGAGTTCGTGGTCAGTACCGAGCCGACCGACTGCCAGATCTACCGTGGCCAACGCGGCCGCATGGAGATCCGTGTGGAAGTGCAGGGGGTGAGCTGCCACGGCTCCGCGCCGGAGCGCGGTGACAACGCCATCTTCAAGATGGGCCCGATCCTCGGCGAATTGCAGGAGCTCAGCCACAACCTCGGTCATGACGACTTCCTCGGTAAGGGCACCCTGACCGTCTCCGAGATCTTCTTCACCTCTCCGAGCCGCTGCGCCGTGGCGGACAGCTGCGCCGTCTCCATCGACCGTCGTCTCACCTGGGGCGAGACCTGGCAAGGTGCGCTGGATGAGATCCGTGCCCTGCCTGCGGTGCAAGCCGCCGGTGCCGAGGTCTCCATGTATCAGTACGACCGTCCGGCCTACACCGGTCTGGTCTACCCGACCGAGTGCTACTTCCCGACCTGGAAGGTGGAAGAGGATCACATCACCGTCAAAACCCTCTCCAAGGCTTATCGCGAGTTGTTCAACAAGGAGCCGGTGGTGGACAAGTGGACCTTCTCGACCAACGGGGTCTCCATCATGGGTCGCCACGGTATTCCGGTCATCGGTTTTGGCCCGGGTAAAGAGCCGGAGGCCCACGCACCGAACGAGAAGACCTGGAAAGAGCATCTGGTCAAGTGCGCCGCCATGTACGCCGTGATCCCCATGCTCTATCTGGCCGAGCTGGACAAGTAAGGGGACTGCCGGGTGGTGACTGCCATCGCCGCCCAGCTGTCGCAAGTGTGGCAAGTGCCCCGTCTGTGTTGAGGCGGGGTTTTGCTGTTTGAAGTGATGTTCGAGGTGGTGGGGATGAAACGGCTGATCAAAAACGGTGTGTTGGTCGATGCGCAGGGTGAATATCGTCAGGATCTGCTGATCGAAAACGGGGTGATCCGTGCCCGTGCCGCCGATATCCAGCCCGATAGCGAAACCGGGGTGATCGATGCCAGCGGCTGCTATGTAATGCCCGGTGGCATCGATGTCCACACCCACTTCAACATCGATGTCGGGATTGCCCGCAGTTGCGATGACTTTTTCAGCGGTACCCGTGCCGCAGCCTGTGGTGGCACCACCACCATCGTCGATCACATGGGATTTGGCCCGGCGGGATGCAACCTGCATCACCAGCTGGCCCGTTATCACGACTACGCCGCCGGTCAGGCGGTGATCGACTACAGCTTTCATGGCGTGATCCAGCATGTGGATGACGCCATCCTTAATGAGATGGCCGCCATGGTGCAGGAGGAGGGGATCAGCAGCTTCAAGCTCTATCTCACCTACCAGTACAAGCTGGGGGATCACGACGTGCTGCGCGCCCTGGCCCGCCTCAAAGAGGTGGGGGCGCTCGCCACCGTCCATCCAGAGAACGATGCCGCCATCGCGGCGCGGCGGGCGGCCCTGCTGGCCGCCGGTCACCATGAACCCTGGTATCACCCGCAGAGCCGTCCGCTGGAGTGCGAGGCGGAGGCGATCGCCCGGATGATCAATCTGGCGGGGCTGGCGGGCAATGCGCCGCTCTATATCGTCCACCTTTCAAATGGACTGGGGCTGGAGTATCTGAAGCTGGCGCGCCGTCAGGGTCAGCCGGTCTGGGTGGAGACCTGCCCGCAATATCTGCTTTTGGATGATTCCTGCTACTACCGGGAGAACGGAGTCGACTATCTGCTCAGCCCGCCGCTGCGCTCACGCCGCGAGCAGGACAAGCTGTGGGTTGGCATTGCTGCTGGTGACATCGACACTGTGGCGACCGATCACTGCAACTTCTCCCACGCCCAGCGCATGACCCTCTCGGGCGGCGATTTCAGCCGCTGCCCCAACGGCTTGCCGGGTGTCGAGAACCGGATGCTGCTGCTGTTTGCCCACGGGGTATTGGGCGGGCGCATCTCGCCGTCCCGCTTCGTGGCCCTCACCAGCGCCAACCCGGCGCGCCTGTTTGGCCTCTGGCCGCGCAAGGGCAACTTGCAAGCGGGGTCTGATGCCGATCTGGTGTTGATGGATCCCCGTGGTGACACCCTGATTTCCCATCAACAGTTGCACGACAACGGCGACTACAGCCCCTACGAGGGGATGCATTGCCCCGGCCGGATCAGAATGACCCTGAGCCGCGGCGAGATAGTCGCTCGCGACGGCGAGTTTCTGGGGCGGCGTGGTCACGGCCGTTTTCTGGCCAGAGCGCCCTTTGATCCGGCCTTGGCGCCGGAGCTGCACTCGCCTTGCCCCACAGTGGCCGGCTGACAATCAGTTCGAAACACGCAGAGCAGCAAGGTTATGTGAACAACGAAAGGTGGGCCGGTATTGCGCCGGCTTGTCCCATCACTGGAGATAACAAGATGAAACAGAGAATCGTACTGGCCCTTGGTGGCAATGCGCTGGGCAACAACCTGCCCGAGCAGATGAAGGCGGTGCAGAGCACGGCGGGCACCATTGCCGACCTGATCGCTCAGGGGCATGAAGTGGTGGTGACCCACGGCAACGGCCCGCAGGTGGGGATGATCCAGCAGGCGTTCGAGGTGGCGGCCCGCCACGACCCCAAGGCGCCCCATCTGCCCATGTCGGTCTGCGTGGCCCTGAGTCAGGGTTATATCGGTTATGACCTGCAAAACGCCCTGCGCGAGGCCTTGCTGGCGCGTGGTATTCACAAGCCGGTTGCCACTTTGGTGACCCAGGTGGAGGTGGATAAAAACGATCCCGCCTTCCTCGACCCGAGCAAACCCATTGGCGGTTTCTTCAGCAAGGAGGAGGCCGAAGCATTGATGGCCAAGGGCGAGCGGCTCAAAGAGGATGCCGGCCGTGGCTATCGCCGGGTGGTCGCATCCCCCAAACCCGTCGATATCATCGAGAAAGAGACCGTCTCAGCCATGCTGGCCGCCGGTCAGGTGGTGATCACCGTCGGTGGCGGTGGCATTCCGGTGCTGCGCGAGGGCAATCACCTGCGCGGTGCCAGTGCGGTGATCGACAAGGATTGGGCCAGTGCCAAACTGGCGGAACTGATTGACGCCGACATGCTGATCATCCTTACCGCGGTAGAGAAGGTCGCCATCAACTTCGGCAAGCCCGATGTGCAGTGGCTCGATCAGCTAAGCGTGGCCGATGCCAACAGCTTTATTGCACAGGGGCAGTTTGCCAAGGGATCCATGCTGCCCAAGGTGGAGGCGGCGCTCTCGTTCGCCACATCCATGCCGGGGCGAAAATCCCTGATCACCTTGCTGGAGAAGGCCGCCGACGGCATTGCTGGCAAGACGGGAACCCTTATCAGCCGCTAGGCGTCCCAGCTCGGGTTGAGTGTGATTGCGGGGGCCGTCGGCCCCCTTGTTCATTTTGGGGCAGTCATGGTCAGCGGAGGATGAGCGGCGTAAGATGGCCGCCTTCAAGCGCGGGCAAGACGCCGAGAGCAGACCCGGCGCAATGAGTGACAAGAGGTGAGTAACAAGCAAATGAGCGGAAAGATCAATATGGCGGCGTTGGTGGGATTGATCCTGCTCACCGCCATCTGGAGTTACAGCTGGATCGTGATGAAGCAGGTGATGCTCTACGCGGGAGCCTTCGAGTTCACCGCCCTGCGCTGCATGTGCGGATCTCTGGTCTTGTTGTTGGTATTGGCCATGCGCGGTCGCCGTTATCTCAAGCCCACCCCGTTTCGCTATACCCTCGCCATCGCCCTGTTCCAGACCTGCGGCATGGTGGGGTTGGCCCAGTGGGCGCTGATCAGCGGCGGGGCGGGCAAGGTGGCCATTCTGAGCTACACCATGCCGTTCTGGGTGGTGATCTTCGCGGCGCTCTTTCTCGGCGAGCGGATGCGCAAACTCCACTATCTGGCGGTCGGGGTGGCCGCCTGCGGCCTGCTGCTGGTGATCGAGCCCTGGCAGTTGCATCTCGATTCCATGAAGAGTGCGCTGCTGGGGATTGCGTCCGGCATCTGCTGGGGGATCAGCGCCATCATCGCCAAGCGGATGTATGCCCGCCACCCCGGGGTGGATCTGATGTCCCTCACCACCTGGCAGATGATCTACGCCACCGTGGTGATGGCCGTGGTGGCGGCGCTGGTGCCGGAGCGCCCCATCGACTGGCAGCCCTACGTGATGGGGGCGCTGGCCTATAGCGCCATCTTCGCCACCGCCATCGCCTGGAGTCTCTGGCTGTTTGTGCTGAAAAAACTGCCAGCGGGGATTGCCTGCCTCAGCACACTGGCGGTGCCGGTGAGCGGCGTGCTGCTCTCCTGGTGGCTGCTGGGCGAAAATCCGGGGCCGGTGGAGGGGAGCGGCATCGCCCTTATCGTGCTGGCGCTGTTGGTGATTAGCCGCAAGGGCAAACGCTCCGTGGTGTCGGTGGCGGGGGAGACTCGCATCAAGCACGGCTGAGTCGATTGTCGGCAACGAAATAAAAAGGGCCCGCCATCATGGCGGG
>NZ_CAWLMI010000041.1:0-26467 GCF_963862045.1 Aeromonas sp. 159
AATGGTGATGACCTGAGCCGGCTCGACAATCACCGGCAGGCCACTGCCGCCAGCCGCCATATAGAGGTTGAGCCCCACCGCATTGAGCAGAGGGTTGAGACCCAGGGAGAGCGCAAGGCCCGCCAGTCCGCCAAACAGGGCGCCAATCACCCCGCTGGAGGCGCCGAGCACCATGAAGATTTTGACGATCCCCGATTCACTCATGCCCATGGTGCGCAGGATGGCCACTTCGCCCTCCTTGTCCGTTACCACCATCACCAGCGCGGAGAGGATGTTGAAGGTAGCGACGGCGATGATCAGCACCAGCATCAGCCCCATCATCCGTTTTTCCATGGCGACCGCCTGGAACAGCTCGCCCCGCTCGCGGCGCCAATCCTGCCACAGCAGCCCATCCGGCAACGGTGTCTTGATCACCTCGTCAGCGGCAAAGGGATCATCGAGCCAGAGGCGAATGCCACCGACGGTTTCTGGCGGCAGACGCAGCAACCTCTGGGCATCCCCCAGGGCGATCAGCGCAATCTGGTTATCCACATCGGCGCCGACCCCGAAGATACCGGAGACGGTAAAGACGCGCTGGGCCGGTACCCGGCCAAACGGGGTGAAGCGGGTCCCTTCGGTCAGGATCAGGCGAACCTGATCGCCGATGGAGACATTGAGGCGACGTGCCACCCCCTGCCCCAGCACGATGCGGTAGTGACCCGCCTGCAGGGTATCGAGGCGCCCCCCCAGCATCTGGCTATGGAGGATGTCATCCTTGGGCCACTGCGCAGGGTCAATCCCCTGCACGCTCACCCCGGTCAGCTGGCCTGGGCTTTGCAGCATCCCTTCGCTGTCGAGCATGGGGGCCGAGGCGACCACATGGGGTAATTTGGCCAGATCCGGCAAGCCTTGCGGGTCTGCATCAATACGGCCAGCCTGGTTGGTCACCACCACATGGGGGATCACCCCGAGGATGCGCCCTTTGAGCTGCCCTTCGAAACCGTTCATTACCGAAATGACCACCATCAGGGCGGCAACCCCGATGGCGATGCCAAAGGTAGAGAACAGGGAGATAAATGAGACGAAGCGATTGCTGCGCTTCGAGCCTGCATAACGCAGGCCGATGGCCAGCGAAAGGGGCTGAAAAAGTCCGGTCTTCAAGGATATGTACGTTGCCAACAAAATAAGATACCGGATAATAAAGGGAAACCGTCCATGACAACAAGGGATAGCCTCCATGCAGGAACAGTTCTTCAGCGTCACTCATGCCACGCCGGTCAATGTGATCCCCATGCCGGCCGACTTCCACCTCCCCTCGCTGGAGGAGCTGGACGCTGAGCTGCCGGAGCCCTTTCGGATCTCTTCGGCCATTACCTCCATCGATCTGGTGACCACCCGCCTGCTGCGCAACCAGAACGAGTCGATGCACGATCTGATCGAGATCGTCAATCAGCAGTCCCGCAAGATCGACATGATCATGGGCTATGTGCTCTCCCTGCAGGACCATCCGGAGCAACGCTTTCACACCCTGCGCTTCGGGGCTGGCCAACTCACCTACCTGCACCCCTATCATGATCACGGGGATGCGCCGCACCTGCACCAGATCGTCCGCCTCAAGATCTTCCTGCGGGAAGAGGCGGCCGCTATCTACTGCTATGGCCAGGTCAAACAGCTCGACGGCGGTGAACATGGCACCCATGTGCAGCTCGACTATGTGCGGATCCGCGAAGATGACCGTGAACTGCTGGTTCGTGCCAGCCTCCACGTGCAATCGAAGCAGCTCAAGCTGCGCGCCCAAGAACGTCAGCGCTAACCATAGCGAACGTCGCGATAGATAACGTCAACGTTAAAAGAATCGAATCATGCCAATGACACTCCCCGCCTTGCCCGCCAAAGCGGGCCAAAAGATCACGCTCGGCCAGCTGGTCGGCAGCAGCCTCTCGCTGATTGCAGCCCGTCTCACCAGTGAAGCCAAGGGACCGGTACTGCTTATCACCGCCGATACCCCGAGCGCCCTGCGCCTAGAGCAGGAGTTACAGTACTTGCTGGCAGACAAGCAGCTAGCCGATCAGTCCGCCCCCGTATTGCTGTTCCCCGATTGGGAGACCCTGCCCTACGACACCTTCTCTCCCCATCAGGACATCATCTCCCAACGGCTCGAGACTCTCTACAAGCTGCCGCAGATGAGCAAGGGGGTGCTGATTGTCCCCATCTCCACCCTGATGCTGCGCTGTGCCCCCCGGGTCTATCTCGACAAATACAGCCTGATGGTGAAGGCCGGTCAGCGCCTCAATCTGCAACAGCTGCGCGGCCGCCTGGCCGAGGCGGGTTACGTGGCGGTGGATCAGGTGCTGGAACATGGCGAATTTGCCGCCCGCGGCTCCCTGCTCGATCTCTTCCCCATGGGCAGCAGCAGCCCCTATCGCATCGACTTCTTCGACGATGAAGTGGACTCCATCCGCCCATTCGATCCCGAAACCCAGCGCTCCAGCGAACCGGTCAAGACGGTCAGCCTGCTGCCCGCCCGAGAATACCCCACCGACGAGGCGGCCATCGAACTGTTTCGCGGCCAGTTCCGCGAGCAGTTCGAGCTGTCGCGGGCCGAGGGCTCCGTCTATCAGGAGGTGAGCAAGGGGCGTTGGCCCGCCGGCATCGAGTATTATCTGCCACTCTTCTTCAACCAGACTGCCAGCCTGTTTGACTACCTGCCGGAAGATACCCTGCTGCTCACCGTGGGGGATATCTACCCCGCCGCCCAACGTTTCTGGAACGACATCGGCCAGCGCTATGAAGACAGACGCTGGGACAACACCCGCCCCCTGCTACCCCCGGCCCAGCTCTATCTGCCGGTGGAGCAGCTCTTTGCCGCCCTCGGCCAATATGGCGCGGTGCGGCTGCAAGAGGCCGCCACTGCGGGCGATGCAGGTCAGCACGATCTGCCCATCTCGGCGCTGCCGGATCTGCAACTCGATCACAGCAAGGAACAACCCCTGCTGGCGCTCAACCAGTTCCTGCAAGGCTTTGCCGGGCGCACCCTGTTTGCGGTGGAATCCGAAGGGCGACGGGAGGTGCTCGGCGATCTGCTGGCGCGTATCTCGCTGCAACCTAAAGAGTTCCCCTCCCTCGACGCCTTTATGGCGAGCCCGGATCGCCACGGCCTGCTGGTTGCACCCCTTGAGCGTGGCTTCCTGTGGCAGGAGGCCGGTCAGGATCCATTGGCGCTGATCACCGAGACCGAACTGCTGGGCGGCAAGGTGCGCAGCAAGCGGGCGCGAGAGAAGAGCAAGAACCTGAGCTCCGATGCGGTGATTCGCAACCTCGGCGAGCTGACTCAGGGTCAGCCGGTGGTCCATCTGGATCACGGGGTCGGCCGCTATCTGGGGCTCGAAACCATCGACGCCGGTGGTCTGCCCACCGAGTTTTTGACCCTCGAATATGCTGGCGGCGACAAGCTGTTCGTGCCGGTTACCAGTTTGCACCTTATCAGCCGCTACACCGGTTCTGATAACCCGCCCAGCCACAAGCTCGGCGGTGAAGCCTGGAGCAAGGCGCGGCGCAAGGCGGCGGAGAAGGTGCGCGACGTGGCAGCCGAATTGCTGGATGTCTACGCTCATCGCGCCGCTCGCGCCGGTTTTGCCTTCAAGCACGACAAAGAGGCCTATCGCCAGTTTGCCGCCAGCTTCCCGTTCGAGGAGACCGACGATCAGCTCAACGCCATCAATGCGGTGCTGGGGGACATGTGTCAGGCCAAGAGCATGGACCGACTGGTGTGTGGCGACGTAGGTTTCGGCAAGACCGAAGTGGCGATGCGGGCGGCGTTTGTGGCCGTCCACGGCGGCAAGCAGGTTGCCGTGCTGGTGCCCACCACCCTGCTGGCGCAACAGCACTACGACAACTTCCGCGACCGCTTCGCCAACTGGCCGGTGCGGGTCGAGGTGCTGAGCCGCTTCCGCTCCGCCAAGGAGCAGAGCGCTGTGATGAAGGAATTGGCCGAAGGCAAGGTGGATATCATCATCGGCACCCACAAGCTGCTCGGCTCCGAGCTCACTTTCAAGGATCTGGGGCTGCTCATCGTCGATGAGGAGCACAGATTCGGGGTGCGCCAGAAGGAGAAGATCAAGGCGCTGCGGGCCGATGTGGATATCCTCACCCTGACCGCAACCCCCATTCCGCGCACCCTCAACATGGCGATGTCGGGCATGCGGGATCTCTCCATCATCGCCACCCCGCCCGCCAAGCGACTCGCCATCAAGACCTTCGTACGCCAACACGAACCGGCGGTGGTACGCGAGGCTGTGCTGCGGGAATTGAAGCGTGGTGGTCAGGTTTACTACCTGCACAACGATGTCGAGAGCATCGAGAAGTGCGCCGCCGATCTTGCCGAATTAGTGCCAGAGGCCCGCATCGGCATCGCCCACGGCCAGATGCGCGAACGTGACCTTGAGCGGATCATGTCCGACTTCTACCACCAGCGCTTCAACCTGCTGGTCTGCACCACCATCATCGAGACCGGTATCGACGTTCCGAGCGCCAACACCATCATCATGGATCGGGCGGATCACCTGGGATTGGCCCAGCTGCACCAGCTGCGGGGCCGGGTTGGCCGCTCCCACCATCAGGCCTATGCCTACCTGCTCACCCCCCATCCCAAGCTGATGACCAAGGATGCGGCCAAGCGGCTGGAGGCGATCGCCTCGCTGGAAGATCTCGGCGCCGGTTTTGCGCTGGCGACCCACGATCTGGAGATCCGTGGCGCAGGCGAACTGCTCGGCGACGATCAGAGCGGCCAGATTGAATCGGTCGGCTTCACCCTCTATATGGAGATGCTGGAGCAGGCGGTCGAGGCACTGAAAAATGGCAAGGAGCCATCGCTGGAGCAGCTGATGAGCCAGCACACCGAGGTAGAACTGCGCCTGCCTGCGCTGCTGCCGGATGACTATATTCCGGACGTCAATATGCGCCTCTCCATGTACAAGCGGATCGCCAGCGCGGCAGACGAGCAGGAGCTGCGGGAGCTGAAAGTGGAGCTGATCGACCGCTTTGGCCTCTTGCCGGAGGCGACCAAAACCCTGCTGGAGCTGGCCGCCTTCCGCCAGCGTGCCACCGCCCTTGGCATTCGCCGGGTGGAGATGAGCGAGCGCGGTGGCTATCTCGACTTCACCCAGGAGACCAAGGTCAATCCGGCCTATCTGGTCAAGCTGCTCTCCAGCCAGCCAAGGGTCTACAAGATGGACGGGCCGACCCGGCTGCGTTTCCAGGTACCGACCCAGGATCGCGCCATGCGCCTGAAACTGGTGGATGGTTTGCTGGCTGATCTGGCCAACAACAGCCTGTGAATATCTGCAACACTGGCGGCGAGCCAGAGAGATAATGCCAACTAAAACGGGAGCCATATCGGCTCCCGTTTTTTATTTGCTATCTGACTACTGCGTACGTTCAGCCCTGGTTGGCTGGATCCTCATGGGCGGAGAACTCGCGCATAAAGGCCTCGGCCCGCTCCACCATCTTGGTCGAGCCAACAAAGTAAGGGGTACGCTGGTGCAGCGCGGTGGGCTGGATATCCATGATCCGGCCAAAACCGTCAGAGGCCTTGCCACCAGCCTGCTCTACCAGAAACGCCATCGGGTTGCACTCATAGAGCAGGCGCAGCTTGCCGTTCGGCGAGTTGGTGCCGGACGGATAGATGTAGATGCCGCCCTTGAGCAGGTTGCGATGGAAATCAGAGACCAGGGAGCCGATATAGCGGGAGGTGTAGGGTCTGTGGGTCGCTTCGTCGCGCTCCTGACAATATTTCAGGTACTTCTTCACCCCGTCCGGGAACTTGATGTAGTTACCCTCGTTGATGGAGTAGATCTTGCCCTCTTCCGGAATGCGGATGTTCTCGTGGGAGAGGCAGAAGCAGCCGATGGAGGGGTCGTAGGTAAAGCCGTTGACGCCAAAACCTGTGGTGTAGACCAGCATGGTGGAGGAGCCGTAAACCACATAACCGGCGGCGACCTGACGGTTGCCCGGCTGCAGGAAGTCCTCCAGCGTAACCGGCGAACCTTGCGGGCTCAAACGGCGGTAGATGGAGAAGATGGTCCCGACCGAGACGTTGACGTCGATATTGGAGGAGCCATCGAGCGGGTCGATCAGCACCACATACTTGGAGTTTTTGGAGAGCGGTGAGTCAAAGGCGACGAAGTCCTCTTCCTCTTCCGAAGCCATGCCGCACACCTCGCCGCGCGCTTCCAGCGCCGCCTTGAAGCGTTCGTTGGCGTAGACATCCAGCTTCTGCTGCACCTCGCCCTGTACGTTTTCAGCGCCCATGGAACCGATGATATCCGCCAGTCCCGCCTTGTTGATCTCCCGGTTCACCACCTTGGCAGCAAGGCGGATCGAGCTGAGCAACGAGGTCAGCTCGCCGGTCGCGGTAGGATAATCCGCCTGCTTTTTGACGATGAACTCACCCATGGTGATCATGTTTCGCATTTTTGTTCCTTTAGATCGCATCCGTTGGCATTGAAAACGTTTGCAGGCGTCGGCAAAAAAAATGCCGATCACCGGCGGCCTTGATTTGTAACCTAATGTAACGTCTGTTTTTTGTTTTTGCAGCGAATTAAGCGGCCTATTAAATAGGCTATTTCGCCTCATGTTATGGTAAAAGGCGCTTTTTATTCGGTTTCATTCGATAAGTTTCGGCCCCTTAATTCGTGGCAATAACCTGCTGCGAGCCATGATCCGACTGGCCTTGGGACATTAAAAATGGAGTCTGATGGGCCTGCCGTTCCCTCAGCCATTGCCTCTTGAGATCCGATCGCCAATCCAGCACACTGATTTCGCTTTGGAAGCAAATAAAACTCAAGGATTATCAATGAACAAGACTCTCATTGCCGGCATGGTAGCCGGACTGTTTGCCCTTCCCGCCTGGGCTGCCCAGGTGCCTGCCGGTACCAAGCTGCTGCCGGATGCCCAACAAATCTACGTGACCAATATCGGCACCGAACCCACCACCATCGACCCCCAGCTGGTAGAAGAGACCGCCGGTAGTGCCATCGTCAACGATCTGTTTGAAGGGCTCTATGAGCTGGATAATACCGGCAAGATCAAGCCAGCAGGTGCCGTCAGCTACGACATTGACAAGACAGGTACCGTCTACACCTTCAAGCTGAGGCCCGAGGCCAAGTGGTCAAACGGTGAACCGGTCACCGCCGCCGATTATGTCTACGGCTGGCAACGGGCGGCCGATCCCAAGACGGCCTCCAACTACGCCTGGTTTATCGAGTTGACCGGAGTGGTCAATGCAAGCGAGGTGACCCAGGGCAAGAAGAGCCCGTCAGAGCTCGGGATCAAGGCGCTCGATGACCACACCCTGCAGGTCACCCTGAAAAATCCGGTCCCCTTCTTCCTGAAGACGCTTGCCCACTACACCACGTTCCCGGCCCCCAAGGCCACCATTGAAAAGTTCGGTAAGGATTGGGTCAAACCGGGCAATATCGTCTCCAACGGTGCCTTTGTGCTCAAGGAATGGACCCCCAACGAGCGGCTGAGTGCCGAGCGCAATACCCACTACTGGAACAACCAGCATACCGTCCTGAACAAGGTGGTCTATCTGGAGATCGTCTCGGAAACCGCCGCCTACAACCGCTATCGCACCGGTGAACTGCACTACACCACTTATCCGCTGGAGCAGTACAAACAGCTCAAGAGCAAGAGCCCGGAAGAACTGGTCAGCGTCCCCACGCTGGCCAGCTATTACTATGTCTTCAATACCCAGCGCAAACCGTTCGATGACCCGAAAGTACGCAAGGCGCTCTCGCTCGCCATCGACCGGGAGACCATCACCGACAAGATCCTGGGACAGGGACAAATTGCCGCATATAGCTTCACGCCCCCCATTGTGGACGGTTTTGAATTGAAAAAACCGGCCAGCCAGCTGCAGAGCAAAGAGGAGCGGATCAAGCAAGCCAAAGCCCTGTTGGCCGAAGCGGGATATGGCCCGGACAAGCCACTCACAGTGGACATTCTCTACAACACCAACGAGAGCCACAAAAAGATTGCGCTGGCCGTCTCCTCCATGTGGAAACACAACCTGGGGGTCACTGCCACCCTCAACAACATGGAGTGGAAGACCATGGTCTCGGCACTCAACGAGGGGGATTTCGGGGTTAGCCGCTATGGCTGGAACGGGGATTATAACGATGCCTCCACCTTCCTCGATATCATGACCTCCAGCAGCAGTGCCAACAGCGGCAAGTGGTTCAACAAGGAGTACGACGCCCTGCTGGCCAAGGCCCACGACTCGCTGGATCCCGCTGAACGCAATGCCCTGTATCAACAGGCAGAGGCACTCATTGATGCGGATGCCCCCATCGCCCCCATCTATTTCTCGGTCAAATCAAGGTTGCTCAAGCCTTTCGTGAAAGGCTATCCCCACCTTAACCCGCAGGATGTGGTCTACAGCAAGGAGCTCTATCTGGTTGCCCAGTAACCGGCTAGGAAGATGTAACCATAAAAAAGCGCCTGCATTGCTGCAGGCGCTTTTCATTGGCGGCCAAGCAGGCCATTGGGCCTACTTACACCTTCACGCAAGATTACTCTTCGGGACAGGGTGCCAGCACCACCCGGCGGCGCCCCATCACCACCGGACGAACCAGCAGCTGTGCCAGCAAGACACCGAGCAGGGTCAGACCGCCCCCGATCAGGTGATAGCTGGTCAACCGCTCACCCAGCAGGGTGATGGCAAGGCCAGCCGTCATCACCGGCAGCAGGTTCATAAAGATGGCGGTACGGTTGGCACCGAGCAGGGCGATACCCTGCATCCAGAGCCAGGGTGAGAGCGCCGAAGTGGGGATACCGGCATAGAGGATCAGCCACAGGGCCCGCCCATCAGGCCACTGGCCATCCACCAGCAAAAAGAAGGGGGTCAGGATCACCACACTGCAGATCACCTGACCGTAGAGCAGCGACCAGTTGTCGAGCCCCAGATCCCACTTCTTGAGCAGCACGCTGTAAAGGGCATAAGTACCGGCCGAGATCAGCATATAGACAGAGCCGATATGAATGCCTTGGGTAAACAGCCGGGTCGGATCCCCCTGCCCCAGCAAGATAGACAAGCCAAGGATGGAGAGCAGCGCCCCCAGCACGGCGCCCCAGGTGGGCCGCTCGCGCAGCAGCCAGATGCTGAACAGCACGGTCAGCAGCGGCGTCAGTCCCATCATCAACCCCATCTCGGTGGCTCCCAGGGTTTGCGCCGCGTAGTAACCAAAAGTCTGGTTGAGCACCATGCCCAGCGAAGCCAGCATGGCGATCTGCCAAAGGCCAGCGCGCAGACGGGCACGCGCACGCCATACCCGACGGGCCAGAAACGGGCTTAATACCAGCGCAGCCACCACCCAGCGCGACCAGGCCAAGGCTGCGGGGGACAACGCACCAACCGCCAGTTTGCTGACGATGCCATTGCCAGCCCAGATGGCAATGCAGGAGAAGAGAAACAGAAAGGCAAGGGGCATGAGAGGAGCCAGACCGAAGAGACAACAGCGGGCCAGTATAGGGGGCGATGGAAGATAAACAAAGGTGTGGGCCTGAACAGCCACATGGTGAACGCCAGTAGCCAGAAACAAATATGCCCGCAAAAGTGCGGGCATATCAGTGCAGAAACAGGTTCAGAAGCGCATCACGCGGCATCCATGTGCAGTCTTGAGATCAGCTCGTTGACCTCGGTGACTGTCTGGCGATGGGGAATATCCGCCGGATTCGGCATCAGCAACAAACCGGATTGGAAATCAAACCGCCCCCGACCATGGATGTAAATCCGACCTTTAAAGAAGGTTTTGACATGCTTTGCCACCATCAGTGGCAGGTACTTCTTGAACACTCTCATCGTTTGCAACCTCTTGCAGTTGTATCCGTATGACAGCAGCTTCTGCGAATTAATTCCGTAAAGTATTTATAAAAATCCGGAAAACTCGCCCATCTCTTCCCAAAAAATTCAATCTATAACTTTTTATTAACTTTTAGCCTATTGTATGCGGCCCTTCGAGCCAGAGCAAGGCTCCTTTGCCATCGTGCCACTCGATACAAGCGATCCCCGAGGTGGCGAACATGGGTGCTCCTGCTGCCGGGCAGAGGCTTTGCACCAGATAACCCACCAGCGGCAGATGGCTGACCATCAGGATCTGGTCATGTTGCTGCGCCAAAGTGGTGAGGTAGCTGGCCACGAAAGCGGGATCACCGTAAGGGGTAATGTCGCCACTCTCTTCAACGGCTGCTGCGTCAGGTAATTCACTGCATATGGCTTGCCAGGTCTGACGTGCCCGCAGATAGTTGCTGTGGATCACCCGATCCAGCGGGCCAATCAGCTGAGGCGCCAGCCAGCGGGCCATCTGGATAGACTCTTCAATACCCTGCTCGGTCAATGGACGCTGTTCATCTGTTTTCGCATTCATGCCAGCCTGGCCATGACGCATGATATAGATCTTCATTACAACCTCGCCCAACGGGCCTGTTTTGATAGCCGGGGAATCTTACCCCGCCACGGGTGTGGAAACAATTGCGCTACCTCTCAGAAAAGGGTTTGCCTGACGGGATAGCGGGGTCGATAATCATGTTTAAATTCAAATAAATCCAACGTGAGTCACACGCCAATGAGCCCATATGCCAGTCCCAATGACCATCGGCAATACCATTTTCTGGAGCTGGCCAACCGGCTCAGGGTCTTGTTGATTTGTGATCCCGACACAGACAAATCTGCCGCCTCGCTGGCGGTCAATACCGGCCATTTTGACGATCCCGCCGACCGGCAGGGAATGGCCCATTTTCTGGAGCACATGCTGTTTCTCGGCACCTGCACCTACCCCAAGCCTGGTGAGTACCAGCAATTTATGAGCCGTCATGGCGGCAGCAACAACGCCTGGACCGGTACCGAGTTCACCAACTTCTTCTTCGAGATCGACAACGGCTTCTTCGAAGCGGGGCTGGATCGCTTCTCCCAGTTCTTTATCTGCCCCACCTTTGATCCGGAGTGGGTGGACAAGGAGCGCAACGCGGTCGATTCCGAGTATCGCCTCAAGCTGCAGGACGACATGCGCCGCAGCTATCAGGTGCATAAAGAGACGGTCAACCCGGCGCACCCCTTCTCCAAGTTCTCGGTGGGCAACCTCGATACCCTGGCCGATCTGCCGGGACGGGATCTGCGCTCCGACCTTATTCGTTTTTACAAAAGCCACTACAGCGCGGATCGCATGGCGTTGGTGATGATCTCGCCGGAATCCATCGATACCCAGTTGCAGTGGTGCTGTCGCTACTTTGCTCCCATTTTGAATCGCAATTTGGGAACCCCGACCCTCACCATGCCACTCTACCGGCTCGATGATCTCGGCGTGCGCATCCACATCAATCCGGTCAAGGAGACCCGCAAGCTGTCGCTCAGCTTCCCCTTGCCCAATGTGGACGCGTTTTACGACAAAAAGCCCCTCACCTTCCTGAGCCATCTGATTGGTTATGAGGGGGATGGCAGCCTGCTCTCCCTGCTCAAGGCGAAAGGCTGGGTCAATCAGCTCTCGGCGGGCGGTGGCATCAGCGGCGCCAACTTCAAGGATTTTGGCGTCAACTTTGGCCTCACTCCTCTGGGCCTTGAACATGTGGACGACATCCTCGCCGCCCTGTTTGGCTATCTGAAACTGATTGGCCGCGAAGGGCTGCAGAGCTGGCGCTATGACGAAAAACGGACCGTGCTCGAATCGGCGTTTCGCTTTCAGGAGCGCGGCCGCCCCCTCGATACGGTGTCGGGGCTGGTGCTCAACCTCTTTAGCTACAAACCTGAGGATCTGCTCTACGGCGACTACATGATGCGCGAATATGACGAGGGGCTGATCCGCCGCTTCCTTGCCAAGCTCACCCCACACAACCTGCGCATCACCATCACAGCGCCGGAAGTAGCGACCGATCGGCTGGCCCGCTGGTATCAGACCCCCTACAGCGTGGCGACCATTACCGAGGCCGAGAAAATTCGCTGGCAGCAGAGCGAGCCGGATCCGGCGCTGGCGCTGCCCAAACCCAACCCCTTTATCAGCAGTCGGCTCGATCCGCGCACGCCAGAGCTTGCCGCCGACATGCCCGCCTGCCTTATCGATCGCCCCGGTTTTCGCCTCTGGCACCTCCATGAGCACCTGTTCAGCGTGCCCAAGGGCAATCTCTACATCTCCATCGACAGCGAACATGCGGTCAAAAATCCGCGCAATATCGCCATGGCGCGCCTCGCCGTGGAGCTGTTGGCCGACCACCTCAACGCTCTCACCTATCCAGCGGAGCTGGCGGGGCTGGGTTACCAGATCTATGCCCATCAGGGGGGCTTTACCATCAACCTGAGCGGCTTTGCCGACAAGCAGCCGCTGTTGCTCGACATGATCCTCGGCAACCGCACCCTGGGGTATCCGGATCCGGGTCGCTTCGCCGAGATCAAGGAGCAGCTCATTCGCAACTGGGATAACCAGTCCAAGGCGCGCCCCATCTCCCAGCTCTTTAACCAGCTCACCAGTTTGCTGCAACCGAACAACCCGCCGTTCGAGCAGTTGCTGCGCCACCTGCGCACCGTCGAGCTGGAGGAGATGCCCGGCTTCGTGGCCCAGCTGTTTGGCGAGGTGCATGTCGAGGCATTGGTGCATGGCGACTGGACTGCCGCCGAAGCACTGGAGCTGGCCGCCCTGATGGAGCGCCACCTGAGCGACATCAATGGCACCAGCAGCAAGCCGAGCGGCGAGACCCGTCGTCCGCTCATCTCCATTCAGGACAGGGGCACCCTTATTCGCGAACAGGGTTGCGATCACGAAGACTCGGCACTGCTGGTCTACTACCAGTCCCGCACCACCCGGGCGCGGGATCTCGCCTGCTTCACCCTGGCAAACCACATCATGTCCTCCACCTTCTTCCACGAGCTGCGTACCCGTCAGCAACTGGGGTATGTGGTGGGCGCCGGTAACCTGCCCCTCAATCGCCACCCAGGCCTGATCTTCTATATCCAGTCGCCGGTGGCGGGGCCGCAGATCCTGCTCGATGCGGTGGAGGAGTTTATCGACCTCTTCCCGCTCGCCATGCTCGAATTTACCGAGCAGCAGTGGCAAGAGAGCAAAGCGGGGCTGCAAGCCCAGCTGAGCGAGCGGGATGCCAACCTGCGCAGTCGCGGCCAGCGGTTGTGGGTCAGCATCGGCAACAAGGATCTGGGGTTTGATCAGCGGGAACGGGTCTGCGACGAGGTGGGCAAGTTGAGCCGCGCCGATCTGGTGCGCTTTATCACCCAACTGCGCTCGCGCACCTCCGATCGGCTGATCCTCTGCAGCTATGGTCAGGGGCACGAACATGACGAGCGGATCACCGGCCAGTTTATCGACGACCCGCGGGCATTTCGGCTCAATGCCGCCACCTTCGAGGCCTGATCAGGCCTCGACATCCCCAGTTTTTCCTGCCCACAGCAAATCGCAGGCAATAAAAAGCCGACCCATCAGGGTCGGCTGGAAAAACCATAACAATTGCGACCGAAGCCGCCAAAAGTGAACATGAGCGTGAAAATCAGACACTGAGTTGCTGATCAGCAAGCGGGAAAGACCCGATACTCGCTTTGCAATGCCAACAGTGATTGAGAAACAGCCTCATATTAGGCACTCCCCCCGCCAGTCACGTTGATCTACGTCAAAGGAGGTAGCGAAGAGCGCACAGCCCGACAATTTGTCGGCGCAGATCGCCCTTTGGCCGCCCATTAGCTGCCCGTTAACCCCGGCGAACCAGCCGGTAGGCTACCTCATCGAAGTAGGAGAGCTGACCCGACAACACCCGCGGGTGATCCACCTCGGCGGCGCGCCCCAGCACCTCGATACGAAAGTCCCGTTCAAACAGCGCCCGCACCTCCATCTCTCCCACCGAGAAGGGGGGCTGACTCTGCTGCTCCGGCTGATATTCGAGGGTCACCAGCAGGATCTGGCCACCGGTCTCGACCAGTGAACTGATCAGGGCCGCATACTGGCGACGCATCGCGGTCGGCAGGGCGATCAGCGCCGCACGATCATAGACCAGCCGGTAACGGCGGCCCAGACTGGGGGCGGCGAAAAAATCCCCCTGAAAAATGCGCAGGCTGTCCACCTGATGGCACTGATAAGGGCCCACTTCGCTCACGGTCGCGGCGAGCTGGTTTTCACTGAAGAACTGGCTGACGGCAAGGCTCGATAACTCGAAACCGTCGACCGGATGACCCTGAGCGCTCAGCCAGAGCATGTCGCGGGACTTGCCGCACAGAGGAACCAGCACCGGCTCGTCCGCTTGCTGGGCTGACCACCAGGATTGCAGCCAGTGGTTGAAGTCCGCCTGATGAAAGCCAATCCGGTTCTCTTCCCAACGCTGATGCCAAAACGCAGCTTCCATCGTTATTACCCTTCTGTACTAAAGATGCCTCAATATCACAACTTAACCGGCACCGCGCAACCCTCTGCCCTTCCCTTTTTGCCACGCAGCCTCTGCCTGTTATCGGGCGAATGACGGGACGTCACCTTGCCGTGCGCTTCGCTGTCGCAATCGGCGCTACTGGATACGTTTATGACGGGCAGAGGCATACCAACCCATGCAAAAACGTCATGGGTGTATGGCGATGAATGAATAAAAGGAATGACGTTGGCAAGCCAAAACGTGCCTGCCAACGCCAAAAAGATCACGACAGCGTGGCGCGAGCGGCCGCCAGCTGACGCTCGATATAAGCAAAATCGGGACGATCGGCGGGGAGTTCCGAGAGGCAGGCCGCTTTGAGCTGATGCAACCTATCGAGCGGTGAGTCTTGCGTATCGCAATGGGCCAGCAGCTCTTCCAGCAGGCAACCAAAGGCGCGCACTTCCAACCGCTGAAGGCCCACGGCCCGCTCGCGGTCGCTGCGGTCATATAAAGAAGCCGCACCAAAATCCCCCAGCAGGGCGCGAGCCGGTGCGTCAGACCCACGGGCAAACAGAATATTGTGGCCGTAGAGATCCCCGTGCATGATGCCCGCGCGGTGCAGATGGCCCGCCACCGAGGCAATGCCGTGGGCCATCGCCAGCGCATCCGGCACACTCAGATGCAGCCCCTCGGGATAGACATCCCGGGTGCAGGAGTCCAGGCTCGGCGGCCCGGCCAGATTGGCAAAGGCCGGGTCGATCAGCTCCATCACCAGCGCCGGAATGCCGGAGGGGTGATCCGCCACCTTGCCTATCACCTTGATAAGGTTGGGATGAGTGCCCGCCGCCAGCGATGCCGCCATCTCGCAGCGGGGCAGCCCGTCGCTGGTCACCGCCCCCTTGAACAGCTTGACAGCCACCTGACTGGCATCGGTTCTGCCGCTCGCCTGAGTCACTTCATCAGCAGGATTACCCACAAGGGTGGCGCGATGGATAACGCCGGATGCCCCCTGCCCCAGCAGCTCGCCCAGCGCCAGCGTCTCCCAGGCAAGAGGCGTGACATGGGCATCATCGATGGCCCGCGCCTCCACCCCTTCGCTAAAGGGGTTACCGGAGTAGGCAAGCCAGGAAAGGCGCGGCAGCGAGAGCAGCCACTCGGGGAAGCGCTCAATGCGGTTGGCGGCGATGCGCAGCAACTCAAGATTGCGGCAGTTGGCAAGGCTCGCGGGCAGCTCGCGCAGACGGTTGCCCGCCAGCATCAGCTTTTGCAGAGCGTCGCACTGGCCCAGCTCATCAGGCAGCTGCTCAATTGCGTTATCGGTCAGGATCAGCCAGCGCAACCCCGCAGGCAGCGCCTTGGCCGAAACTGTGTCGATCTGGTTGGCCTTAAAGCCCACCATGGTGAGCGCAGGACAGCATCCCAGCACCTCGGGCAGCTCGGTAAAGCGGTTCTCGGAGCAGAAGATGATGCGCAGTTTGCCAAACCCGGCCAGCTCGTCGGGGAGCGTGCTCAGCTGGTTGCCGGTGAGATCCAGCACCTCCAGCGTCTCTTTCAGGCTCAAAATCTCGTGGGGGAAAACCGCGAGGTTTTCAGAGAGCTTCAGATGGCGGGCACCGCACAGTTCACCTGCGCGCAGCTGTTCCAGAGTATGCATAACCGTTTCTCAATCCTGATGACCTGTCTGATGGTGTAGCCAGCCATCAGCGCGCCGAACCCGGGTTCGGCGATTTTAAAGGGGGGCATTATAAAGAATTCGGGGCTCAGTTCGCCCCTTTTGTTGCCACGAAGGCCTGTATCGACATGTAGCAAAACGAGTTGGAGAGAAAGAGAGCAAGATTCGGGTCGTTCCAGCGAGGAGTGGTTGCCATAGTGCGGGTCAAACCCAAGTCGGTTGGAACCTATTGGAGTTCCAACCCACAGCCAACCTTGTGAGCCACTTAGCTGGCGCACAACACACTCAGCGAGGGAACTGCCATGTCATTACTGTCCAACAAGGTCGCCATCATCACCGGCGCCAGCTCCGGCATCGGCCGCGCCAGCGCCATCCTGTTTGCCCGTGAAGGGGCCAGCGTCGTCGTCGGTGCCCGCCGCCAACCCGAGCTGGATCTGCTGGTGGAGGAGATCCGCCATGAGGGGGGCCAGGCGGTGAGTCTGGCGGGAGATGTGAAAAGCGAGAGTTACGCCCGCGCCCTAGTGGATCTCGCGCTAACCCGTTTCGGCGGGCTCGATATCGCCTTCAACAACGCCGGTACCACAGGCACGCCGGGTAGCGTAGAGCAGCTTGAGCTGACGCAGTGGCAGGAAACGCTGGATACCAACCTCACCAGCGCCTTTGTGGGTGCCAAGTATCAGATCCCCGCCATGCTGGCGCGTGGCGGCGGCTCGCTTATTTTTACCTCTACCTTTGTCGGCCATACCCTGGGGCTGCCCGGCATGGCGGCCTATGCCGCGAGCAAGGCGGGCCTCATCGGCCTGACCCGGGTGCTGGCCGCCGAGTATGGGGCACAAGGGATTCGGGTCAACGCCCTGCTGCCGGGGGGCACCGACACTCCCATGGGGCGGGCTTTTGCCAATACGCCAGAGAGCCTCGCCTTTGTGCAGAATATGCATGCCCTCAAACGGCTGGCCCAACCGGAGGAGATCGCCCGCTCGGCCCTTTATCTCGCGTCCGATGCATCCAGCTTTACCACCGGCATTGCCCTGCTGGCCGATGGTGGGGTATCAATTTGTCGCACATGACCTTGTCGCCCCCAACACACTGCGACCGCAAACTTATCGTGAGAGCGCCTTATGTCTGATTACGCCCGCATCGCCGATGCCATCCGCTTTATCGCAAGTCAGGTGGAGCACCAGCCCACTCTGGACGAGATAGCGGCGCACGTGCACTTAAGTCCCTTTCACTTCCAGCGGCTGTTCAGCCGCTGGGCCGGAGTGACGCCCAAACGCTATCTGCAGGTGCTGACTCTGGAGCGGGCCAAGGCGCTGCTGCAGGAGTCGCGCCCGCTGCTTGAGGTGGCCGATACCCTGGGCCTTAGCAGCGGCTCGCGGCTCTACGATCACTTCGTGCAGCTCGAAGCGGTGACGCCGGGCGAGTACAAGCAGCGCGGGGCCGGGCTGGTTATCGATCACGGGGTGCACGACACCCCCTTCGGTCAGGCATTCGTCGCACTGACCCAGCGGGGGGTGTGCAACTTCTCGTTTCTCGATGAAAAGGCCCCAGAGGTGCCGCTGGCCACCCTCGCCCGCAACTGGCCAGAGGCAGAACTTAGGGAGGCGCCATCACGCACCCAAGGGGTCATCAACACCATGTTCGATGGCAGCAAGGCGCCGGATCGCCCCATCTCCTTGCACGTGAGCGGCACCAACTTTCAGATCAGCGTCTGGCGGGCGCTGCTGCAGATCCCGCCCGCCAAGGTGGTGAGCTACGCCCAGGTGGCGAACGCCATCGGCAATCCCAAGGCCGCCCGCGCCGTGGGTCTGGCGGTGGGCGCCAACCCCGTCGCCTTGATGATCCCCTGCCACCGGGTCATCCAACAAAACGGCAAACTCGGCGGCTATCACTGGGGCGAGATCCGCAAACAGGCGATACACGCCTGGGAAGCGGCGAGGTATGAGTGAACCTGGCCTTTTCTGTTCGCCCTGATGGGGGAGAAACAGAACTGTTGGTGGTGAGTCAGCAGATAATCAGGCAGCGCCAAACAGCGTGCGGCGATATAAAGCCGGAAGATCAGAAGAATTCGGGGCGCAGATCGCCCCTGTTGTTGCTTTGGTTACGGGGCACGGCGTTCAGTCCCCCCTGCGGATTAACGAAACGCGCAGGGGGCAATGAAATTGTTAATACCCCTATAAGCGACTTATCCGAACAAAAGTTCAGATAACTCGCTTTGCTTATTAGCATACTTTTCATGTAAGGATGCCAATTTCTCTCTCGCAAAACTCAAATTGCTTTTAACATGACCACAACAATTAGACTCATATATTAAATCTGTTATCTCTGGTGAGATAGATGATGGCTCTTTTAAACTAATTAAGTCCCCACCATCCTCACCATTTTCAAGAATATATGCGATCAGTTTCATCTCAGCAGCTTTAATATTTTCGGAGTCATCGCTGACAACTTTATTTTTTCTGTAGTTACGAAGCTCAGTTCCATATAATCTATATAGTATATGAATGAAACGGGCATGGTCGCCCTCTCGACTGTAAAGCCTATATGCTACACCATATTTCCCTTCATCATCATAGGTTGTTAAACCTTGATATAGCATTGACAGAAGAATGACATTACCATATTTATTATCTTGAATAACAGACAATTCATCCGTCATGCTTTTTAGACGAGGCATAACCCATTCCTGCTCTAACAAATCTTGGTTTATGTCAAAAACCATTGTAATAACATCATCCCTGTCATTTACACATGCAATTTTATCGATTATTTTAAATTTATTACTAGATGCATAATTAACTATAAAGATAGCTGTAAAATACTCTTGAAAGGAACGATGCGTGAAAGTAAACCCATTTCCGTCACGTTGCATAAAACATACTGTATCGAGCAAGTCATTTAAAAAGAGATTTATATCCGAGTTAATACCAGATACTTTTATAGCGTTCGTTAAATATTTTCTCACCTCTTCATCTGAGAAGTAATATTTCCTATCTGCGTAACTAACTATTGAAAATGCAGCTAATAGCTTTTTGAAATCATCAAGAGGTAGGCCAGAGAAAGACTTCCTTTTATATAAACTCTTGAGTGAGTCATGTTTGTTAAACAGAGTTAAGAATGCTTGTTCATAAAACAAATGTATTTTATTGGGGATTTCGGCAATTTGCTCATATGTAAGGAGCATCATTGTTAACAGCAATGGATTACTGGCAAAGCTTTCGTGCTTCTCAAATAACTCCAGATCTAAAACCTCTAAGAACTTACGCTTTACTTTTCTATCATAATCAAGTTTGCTGATCAGACTCTTTGCCTTTTCCTTATCGAGAGGAAGAACTTTATATACGTAAAACTCCTCCCAAGAATGAAAGCGGTTATCTGGACGACTGGAAAGCAATAACAATATATTATGATATTTCGATGCCATATTGACAATTTCCTTTTCGTATTTATCTCTCAGCTCATTGTTTAACTCATCAAAACCATCAAATATTAATAATACCTTTCCTAATGTTAATGCATAGTCTAGCTGTATTTTAGTAAAGGTAGGTTCTATTTCATTTAATGTCTTGAGTATGAAGTCAAATAATGTTGTATCAGAATCAGTATTCAAGTGCCTTAATTCAACAAATACAGGAAATATTCCAATGGATTTTTCAACCAAGTCTAAAAAAACACTTTTACAAAAAGTTGACTTCCCAGAACCTGCCGTCCCAGAAATAACAACCCTTCTGTTTTCCTGAAGTGTATTAATAAAATCAACTTCCTGAATCGTCACAGAAAAGTCCAGTTCAAGGTCAGTTCTTACATAAAAGTCTTTAATGTTTACTGGAGCATTTCGATACAATATAGTTTTTGTCTTTGAGTATCGTTCATAACTTCTATTTATATACCTTGAAAAACATGAATTCAAAGTAACCTTTAGCTTATCTTTTGCCTCAGATGTTAACTTTTCAACTCCATCAAAAATTGGCTTTGCAAACTGCTTAACCAATTCAACAGAAATTGAGTTTAAATCCAATTCTTTCACAAGACCTCCTATAAAAGCACACGTAATTTAAATTGAAATCAACCCTATAATTAGCTCGATATTATCTATATATTACTTTGTTTAATCTAATATTTTATAAATACATAAATGTTGCTATGTTAGCAATAACACCTAATTATACAAATAACAAACTTTAGATATGTGAACTAAGTGGCATTCAACGTGAGTATCAGATTTATTTCATATGACTGAACAGTAGTTAATCACTTATTACTCTTACAAGTAATAAGAAAGACGCCCTAAGGCGTCTTTCTTATTTCTAGTTGTTAGAGCAAACCGGTTAGGGGATCTCCCCCTCCCCACCTTGCCCCACCACCCAATCAAATCGGGGTAATGGAGGTGATATGGGCATCCCCGTCCAGTGATTTGAAGATCTGTACCACGGCTTCGCCATGGATCGGTTTGGCAAGCGGCACAGTGCTCTTGCACTTGAAGCGGTAGTTGGTGCCAGCCACCACTTGAGTGGAGACTTCAAAGGGTACGTACTGCACCCCGACAAATCCTTTCAGCGCCTGATCAAATACCGCCTGATCCTCGGCGGTCAGCTTGTGATATGCGGTCCATCCACCCACCAACACTGCTTGTTCTGACATATCAAACTCTCCGTGCTCTATGATCCCGACTCGTTTGGCCGTTCGGGCTGCGCCCCGTTGATTCAAGTGGTTTCCGGTCTCCACCGGGGTGTCATCACTGCCGGTTGGCGCGATGACGATGAGCAAATTTGCGCAGCTATCTGCAACTGGATCAGCCCTCCCCCCAGCCACGAGCCGCTGTTGACAGCAGGCTCAATTGGCATGAGAGAGCCTAGTGCGGGATGGCAAAAATGCCCCTGTCACATATGACAGGGGCAAGGTGGCGAAAAAGCTGCTCGAAAAAAGAAGATGTGTTGCGCAAACGATTGAGAAAAGAAAAGACGCCTCAAGGGCGTCTTTTTGCATTTTTATGCTCGAAGGGCAGAACGGCGCGAGCCGCTTATTCCCATTCGATGGTTGCAGGCGGCTTGCCGGAGACGTCGTACACCACGCGGGAGATACCGTTGATCTCGTTGATGATGCGATTCGATACGTGACCGAGGAAGTCGTACGGCAGGTGAGCCCAGTGGGCGGTCATAAAGTCGATGGTTTCGACGGCACGCAGGGCAATCACCCAGTCATATTTACGACCATCGCCCATCACGCCAACGGAGCGCACCGGCAGGAACACGGCGAACGCCTGGCTGACCTGGTTGTAGAGGTCGGCTTTGCGCAGCTCTTCGATAAAGACTGCATCGGCGCGGCGCAGAATATCGCAGTACTCTTTCTTCACTTCGCCAAGGACGCGCACGCCCAGACCCGGGCCCGGGAACGGGTGACGGTAGAGCATGTCGTAGGGCAGACCCAGCTCCAGACCAACGCGGCGCACTTCGTCTTTGAACAGCTCGCGCAGCGGCTCGACCAGACCCATCTTCATCTCTTCCGGCAGGCCGCCGACGTTGTGGTGAGACTTGATGACGTGGGCCTTGCCGGTCTTGCTGGCAGCGGATTCGATAACGTCCGGATAGATGGTGCCTTGCGCCAGCCACTTGGCGTTTTTCAGCTTTTTCGCTTCGTCGTCGAACACTTCAACGAAGACGCGGCCGATGATCTTGCGCTTGGCTTCCGGCTCGTCAACACCGGCCAGGGCGGAGAGGAAGCGCTCTTCGGCTTCAACCTTGATGATGTTCAGACCAAAGTGGTCACCAAACATCTCCATCACCTGCTCGCCTTCGTTCAGACGCAGCAGACCGTTGTCCACGAAGACGCAGGTGAGGCGATCGCCGATGGCGCGGTGCACCAGCATGGCGACCACGGAGGAGTCGACACCGCCGGAGAGGCCGAGGATCACTTCATCGTCACCCACCTGCTCGCGGATGCGGGCAACGGCGTCGTCGATGATGGTGGCCGGCGTCCAGAGGCATTCGCAGCCGCAGATGTCTTTGACGAAGTGCTCCAGCATGCGGGCACCCTGACGGGTGTGGGTCACTTCCGGGTGGAACTGCACGCCGTAGAAGCGCTTGGCCTCACACGCCATGGCCGCGTGGGGGCAGGTCGGGGTCTGGGCGATGGTGGTGAAGTCGGCCGGAATGGTGGTGACCTTGTCACCGTGGCTCATCCAGACATCCAGCAGGGCATTGCCGTTGTCGGCGATGGCATCTTCGATGTTGCGCAGCAGCGCACTACTCTTGCCAGCTTCGCCCAGCACTTCCACCTTGGCGTAGCCGAATTCACGCTCGGTGGAGGATTGCACCTTGCCACCCAGCTGCTCGGCCATGGTCTGCATGCCGTAGCAGATACCGAACACAGGGACACCGGCGTTGAACACATACTCGGGGGCGCGCGGGCTGCCCGCTTCGGTGACGGACTCGGGGCCGCCGGAGAGGATGATGCCGCTCGGATTGAATTCGCGGATCTGCTCTTCGGTTACGTCCCAGGCCCACAGTTCGCAGTAGACGCCGATTTCGCGCACACGGCGGGCGATCAGCTGGGTGTACTGGGAACCGAAGTCGAGGATAAGGATACGGTGCTGGTGAATGTCTTTAGTCATTTTATTCCTGCATCAGGCTGATGTTGTCACAAAGGGCACGGGATAAAAAAAGGGTGGAAAAACGGGGCGCAGGGCCCCGTTTTATCAGCCCATCCGATAGTTGGGGGCTTCTTTGGTAATGGTCACATCGTGGACGTGGGACTCTTTCATCCCGGCGCCGGAGATGCGCACAAATTCAGCTTTAGTGCGCATGTCGTCGATGGTGGCGCTGCCGGTCAGGCCCATGGAGGAGCGCAGGCCGCCCATCTGCTGATGGATGATCTCTTTGAGGCGACCCTTGTACGGCACGCGACCTTCGATGCCTTCCGGCACCAGCTTGTCGGCGGCGTTGTCGGTCTGAAAGTAGCGGTCGCTGGAACCTTTGGACATGGCGCCCAGAGAACCCATACCACGGTAGGATTTGAAGGAGCGACCCTGATAGAGCTCGATCTCGCCCGGCGCTTCTTCAGTACCTGCGAACATGGAGCCCACCATGACGCAGCTGGCGCCCGCGGCAATGGCCTTGGCGATGTCGCCGGAGAAGCGGATACCGCCATCGGCAATCACCGGAATACCGGTGCCTTCCAGCGCGTCAACGGCGTCGGAGATGGCAGTGATCTGGGGCACGCCCACGCCGGTCACGATACGGGTAGTACAGATGGAGCCCGGGCCGATACCGACCTTGACCGCATTGACACCGGCAGCAGCCAGCGCCTTGGCGCCTGCGGCGGTCGCCACGTTGCCACCGATGATCTGAAGATCCGGATAGGCGTCGCGAGTGGCCTTGATGCGATCCAGCACGCCCTGGGAGTGGCCGTGGGAGGAGTCGATCAGCAGCACGTCAACACCGGCTTCCACCAGCGCGGCGACGCGCTCTTCGTTGCCGGCACCGGCACCAACCGCAGCACCGACCCGCAGACGACCCTTGTCATCTTTACAGGCGTGGGGCTTGCGCTCGGCTTTCTGGAAATCTTTAACGGTGATCATGCCCTTGAGTTTGAAGTCGGCGTTCACCACCAGCACTTTTTCGATACGGTGCTTTTGCATCAGGGCAACCACCTCTTCGCGAGGGGCCCCTTCACGCACGGTGACCAGACGATCTTTCTGGGTCATGATCTGTTCAACGGTCTGGGAGAGGTCAATCACGAAGCGCACGTCACGGCCGGTGATGATACCGACCAGCTGATTGCCGTCAGTCACCACGGGGTAACCGGCGAAGCCGTTCTTGTGGCTCAGCTCCTTGATTTGGGCGATGGTCATGTCAGGGCGCACGGTGACGGGGTCAGTGACCACGCCGCTCTCGTACTTCTTGACCTTGCGCACTTCGGCAGCCTGCTGCTCGATGGACATGTTCTTGTGGATAAAGCCGATACCGCCTTCCTGGGCCAGTGCGATAGCCAGACGGGCTTCGGTCACTGTGTCCATGGCAGCGGAGATCATCGGGATGTTCAAGCTGATGGCGGAGGTCAGCTTGGTACGCAGATCGGCAGTATTCGGAAGAACTTCGGAGTGGGCGGGAACCAACAGTACATCGTCGAAGGTTAACGCTTCTTTGGCAATCCTGAGCATGGCAATATCTCACCGTTGAGGAAGTGGGGGTGTAAAATATTGCCGACGAAGTTTACTCACGCATTGGTCACTGGTAAAGAAGTTTTTTGAATTTTTTATGGCATAGCCCTCTTTTAGGCGGCCAAAACGCCAAAAAACCAAGATTATCAGTACGAAAAGCGCCATTTCGGGGCAAAAGAGTTGGCTAACCGGTGATTTATGCAAAACCGGTAGGTGCCGACGCAGCCTAACCCCCATGCAAAGGGATGATCGACAGGGGCTCAGGGGGCAAGCGGCCTCTGACCACCCTCCCCTTGTCTTGTGTCCTTGTATCGTCTCTTGCCCTCGCGGCGACCACTCGCACCGGTATCATTCTCTTCTCAATGTCCTTTGCTCGGGCTGGATAATAAATTTCGCCCGCTGCCAATATATATTTTCTGGCAAAACAAGGGTTGCCTCTCTTTATTATTTTCGCCCCACCATCCGCAGCAAGGTATTATCTTTATCCAGCAGATGATGTTTCAACGCCCCGACAATGTGCACCAGCAAAAATGTCAGCATGACATATGGCAAATATATATGGACTGTGTGAGCAATATCCCGAACGGATTCACTGAATGGAATCACATTGGCAGGATCATGGATATCTGGATTCATCGGGATAATAGACCAGCCAAATATCGCGACACCTCGGCCAGCCGCTGCGGAATAACAGAGACCAGACACCGGAATAAGCAGCGTTGAAATCAGCAACCCCCAGTGGATCGCCCTGGCTGCCAATGCCTCGTAAACAGGATATTGACGCACAGGCTCAGGCCACCCTCTAACAAGGCGGAGAATGGCGCGGGGCAGGATCAAGATCAGTGCAATCACCCCCAGGGATTTATGTAGGGCATAGAGATCCCATATTTCAAATTTCACCATCAGATAACCTACAAGGGTCAGGCCAATCATCAGCAAGGCAACCGACCAGTGCAGCAAACGGGTCGTCAAACTTAAACGGGTTGAGGGATTCATAAGCTACTCCAAACAGGGGGCGAGTGAACGTTGGTCAAAATGGTGGCGCCGTGAACATCAGCAGCACCTGAGATATCAACGGCATCTAGGCAAGCTGCAACGCGGCCAGATGCGGGCAAGCGCGAGGGCTTTTATCGGGAGCCATACTGCCTGCCCGGATAAACGGCAGCGTTTCCAATCTTGCTTTTCTGCTGCTGGCGCCGCCTGCTTAACGCCCTCCCCCTGTTTCGGGTTAAGATAGCGGCCATCGTTTTATCCCGGCTCCGCCGGGGCAGACCACAGGTACGCCTTTGAACCGATTTACCCCATCCAGTGCGGCGAGCGGCCGCGAGCAGCAGGTCTTTACCGTCACCCGCCTCAACAGCGCCGTGCGCATGATCCTGGAGCAGGATCTGGGGCTGGTGTGGCTGACCGGCGAGCTCTCCAATCTGGCGATGCCAAGCTCCGGCCACTGGTACTTCTCCCTCAAGGACATGTCGGCGCAGGTGCGCTGCGCCATGTTCAAGGGCAACAACCGGCGGGTGGCCTTCCGCCCGCAGGATGGCATGCAGGTGCTGGTTCAGGCGCGGGTCTCCCTCTATGAGCCGCGCGGCGACTACCAGCTGATCATCGAGTCGATGCAGCCGGCGGGCGACGGCGTATTGGCCCTGCGTTTTGAAGAGCTCAAGCGCCGCCTCGGCGCCGAGGGGCTGTTTGACGAAAGCCGCAAGCGGCCGCTGCCCCGTGAACCGCGGGCGGTGGGCCTTATCACCTCCGCCACCGGCGCGGCTTTGCACGATATGCTCACCGTGCTCAAACGGCGTGCGCCGGATCTACCGGTCTTTATCTACCCGACTCAGGTACAAGGCAGCGCCGCCATCAGCCAGATCGTCGCGGCGATCGCCAAAGCGAACCAGCGCGCCGAGGTGGATGTGCTGATCGTCGGCCGTGGCGGCGGGTCGCTTGAAGATCTCTGGTGCTTTAACGAAGAGGCGGTGGCGCGCGCCATTGCCCACTCCGCCATACCTGTGGTGAGCGCAGTGGGCCACGAGGTGGATGTCACCATCAGCGACTTTGCCGCCGACTTGCGCGCCCCTACCCCGTCGGCCGCCGCCGAGCTGGTGGCGCCAGACAATCAGGCCCGCATCCAGCGCCTCGCCCACCTTAAACAGCGACTGGTGCAGGCGATGAGCCGCCAGCAGACCGCCGCCCGCCACGATTTCATCCTGCTGCAAAAGCGGCTCGACCATCAGGATCCGAAGCGGCGGCTGGAGCAACAATCCCAGCGACTCGAC
>NZ_CAWLMI010000042.1:0-35127 GCF_963862045.1 Aeromonas sp. 159
ACTCCTTGGCGTAGTCATGCTGGGGCGGCCTGGCCGTCTATGCCGCCCGCCACTATGGCTGCCGGGTGACCACCACGACCATCTCCCGGGCCCAGCATGACTACGCCAAGGAGTGGATTGCGCGGGAGGGGCTGGGGGATCGCATCACCTTGCTGCTGGAGGATTACCGCAAGCTGGAGGGCACCTATGACAAGTTGGTCTCCATCGAGATGATCGAGGCGGTAGGGCACGCTTTCCTGCCCGACTATTTCCGCCAGCTGTCACGGCTGCTCAAGCCCGGTGGCCGTCTGCTCATTCAGGCCATCACCATCGCCGATCAGCGCCACGCCCAGTATCTGCGCGGGGTCGATTTTATCCAGCGCTATATCTTCCCCGGCGGCTGCCTGCCGAGCGTCTCCCAGATGGCGGGGTTGCTGGCGCGGGAGACCGACATGCAGCTGGTGCGGTTGCACGATCACGGCCATCACTATGCCCGCACCCTGGCTCACTGGTGCGATCGCTTTCTGGCGTTGGCGCCCGAGCTGCCCAAGCTCGGTTACAGCCAGGATTTCATCCGGTTGTGGCACTTCTACTTTGCCTATTGCGAGGGGGGATTCTGGGAGCGCACCATCAGTCTGGTGCAGCTGGAGGCCGCCAAGCCAGGGCCCGCTGGCTGGTCGGGTGGTGTGCCAGTAAGCGGTCACTGACCATGTGGCAGTGGGCTCACCTGCTGGGGTTCAACCTCTACTGGTTGCTGGCGGTGAAGTGGCAGCAGCCGGGCCCGCTGCTGGCAATGTTGCTGCTGCACTTTATCTTCTCACCCAGCCGCCTGCGTGACTGGCGGCTGCTCCCCATCGCGGTTGCTGGCTGTCTGCTGGATGTCCTGCTCTGGCAGCTCGGCCTGTTCCGGTTCCCGTCCGGTTTTCCCCTCTGGCTGGTGCTGCTCTGGCTCGGTTTTGCCCTGACCCTCTCCCATGGCTTGCGCTGGTTGTTGCGCTTGCCTCGCTGGCAGCAGGCGCTGTTTGGCGTGTTTGGCGGTGCCTCCTCCTATGTGGCGGGGGCTGCCATGGGGGCAGTAAACTTACCCTGGGGCATCTGGATCAGTTCGGCGCTGCTGGCAGTGATCTGGATGTGGTGGTTACCCGTACTCCTGTGGGTAATGGTCAAGCTGGAGGGTGAGTCATGACAAACACCTTTTCGACCGACTCGTTGCTTTTTTCCAAATGGACCAAAGAGAGCCAGCATGAGCTCACTGATCGCTTCTATCTGGTGGTTGCCTGCCAGCGGGATGCGCAAGGTCGGCTGGTGCAGGTGGTGATGCAGGATATCAACACCCTGCAGGAACAGGAGATGGACTGGCATGAACTGGAAGACCCCAACCACTGGCATATGGGGTGGAATTAACCCGCTACCGCTGGCGTTTGCGCTCTTGGCTGCAACCGCAGTGCAGGCTTCTGCCGCTCCCTGGCAGCAGTTGCGCCCGGTCGGGCAGGGGGAGATGAACTGGCTCTGGTTCAAGCTCTACGATGCCACCCTCTACAGTGTGAGCGGGCGCTATCAGCCCGGTCACTATCCGCAGGCCCTGACCCTCACCTATGCCAGATCCATCGAGCGGGAAGATCTGCTGAGCGCTACTGCCGCCGAGTGGCAGCGGCTTGGTCTTGGCTCTGACGCCGAGCGTCAGCGCTGGCTCGGCCAGCTCGCAGCACTCTGGCCCGATGTACAGGCAGGCGACAAGCTCACTTTCTATGTCGACAAGGGCGGGGCAGGCCACTTCTGGTGGCAAGAAAAACCCCTCGGCACTCTGGCCGATCCACAATTCTCGGCCGCTTTTCTCGCCATCTGGCTGGCTGACAACAGCCGCGATCCCGCCCTGACCCGCCGCCTGCGTGGCCAACCCTGAACATGGAGTCTTTGATGTCTTTCTATCGTGCATACCGCTGGTTGCTGCTGCTCCCCTTTTTGCTGCTGAGTGGCTGTGGTGCCAGTCTCGATGACTATCGGGGGCAGGGGCCAAACTGGGATCTCGCCCGTTTCTTCAACGGCAAACTGGTAGCTCACGGCCTGGTAACCGACCGCAGCGGCGAAGTGACCAGTCGCTTTCGGGTCGAGATGGTGGGTCGTTGGAAGGATGGCAAGGGAGAGCTGTTCGAGCAGTTCTACTTTGACGATGGCCGCCAGCAGACCCGTACCTGGTATCTGAGCAAGGGGGTTGACGGTCACTGGCGAGGTACTGCTTCCGATGTGGTGGGGGAGGCGATGGGTAAAAGCCAAGGGTTTGCCCTCAACTGGCGTTATCAGCTTGATCTGGCGCTGCCGGATGGCGAGGTAGTGCGGGTGAGCTTCGATGACTGGATGTATCTGCTGGACGAAGATCGTCTGATCAATCGTGCCGAGATCAGCAAGTTCGGTATCCATCTTGGCGAGGTGATCCTCTATATCGAACGTCAGCCCTGACCGTTAACGCAAGATAACGGCCAGTAAAAAGCGCGCCTCGGGCGCGCTTTTGTTTACCGAAAAACCAGAGTCATCAGATGATGCGGTTCTCTTCCAGCATCTTGCGACGGGCCTCTTCCTTGGCCATCTTCTTCTTGCGGTTGTCACAGGGTTCCGGGCAATCGCACTCTTTCTCGATGCCGACGCTACCCAGACCGCCACAGGAGCCGGAGATGGTCTTCTTCTGGAAGATGTAACCGATAGCCATGGCGGCTATCACCAGCATGAATACCCCGAAGGTGATCAGAAAAATCTGCATCTCTACCTCTTACTTCTTGACCAGATAGGGCTTGAAGGCATCGGAGTAAGCCTCTTCAAAGCCGTTGTCCGTCTTGGTGATCACGAAGATCGCCAGGCCGCGCTCGTTGGCATAGGCCAGGCTTTTCTCGGTCCCCATCACCATAAACACGGTGGCCAGCCCGTCTGCGGTCATGCAGGAGGGGTGGATCACGGTGACCGACACCAGACGGTGCTGGATCGGCTTGCCGCTGCGCGGATCTATAGTGTGGGAGAAGCGCTGACCATCCAGTTCATAGTAGTTGCGGTAATCGCCGGAGGTGGCTACCCCATTGTCACCGGGCACTATCACCTCTTGCACCGTGCCGGTGCCTGCGGTGGGCTTCTCGATGGCCACGCGCCAGGGGTGACCCTTGCCGTTGACGCCATTGATCCGCAGCTCGCCGCCAATCTCCACCAGATAGTTACGCGCACCCAGTGACTCCAGATACTCGGCTACCTTGTCCACACCAAAGCCCTTGGCGATGGCGGAGAGATCGACGTAGAGGTCCGGAATATCTTTTTGCAGGGTGTCGGCATCTACCGAGGTGATGACGTGCAGGTTGCCCAGACCGGTCTTCTGGCGAGTCTGGGTGATCAGCTCGTCGGAGGGGACCTTGGTCGGCTTCTTGTCCGGGCCAAAGCCCCACAGATTGACCAAGGGGCCAACGGTGACGTCCAGCGCCCCCTGGCTCTCACGGCCAATGTGAATGGCCTCTGTGACGACCCGTGCGGTATCGCGGGAGACCACTACCGGTTTGTTGTCACGGCTCTGGTTGAAGCGCGACAGTTCGGAATCGGGGCGATAGGTCGACATCTGATCGTTGACCCGCTCCAGCAACACATCCACCTCAGCTTGAAGCTTGGCCGGATCGCTGATGGCGCTGTCCGCCACCTTGATGGAGTAGTAAGTGCCCATGGTGCTGCCGGTGATGTGGATCTCCGGTTTGGATTGGACCGTCTCCTGACCGCACCCAGTCAAGAAAAAGGCTAGCCCGAAGGCTAGCCAGGTCTTTACAACACTGTGCATGGATTAACCACCAAAGTCATCCAACAGGATGTTTTCGTCTTCAACGCCCAAGTCTTTGAGCATGTTGATGACGGCAGCGTTCATCACCGGAGGTCCACACATGTAGAACTCGCAATCTTCCGGTGCTTCGTGGTTCTTGAGATAGTTCTCGTAGAGCACGTTGTGGATGAAGCCGGTGTAGCCGTCCCAGTTGTCTTCCGGTTGCGGATCAGACAGCGCGACGTTCCAGGTGAAGTTCTCGTTCTCGGCGGCGAGCATGTCAAAGTCTTCGACATAGAACATTTCGCGCTTGGAACGGGCACCGTACCAGAAGCTCATCTTGCGCTTGGACTTCAGGCGACGCAGCTGGTCGAAGATATGGGAACGCATCGGCGCCATACCTGCACCACCGCCGATGAATACCATTTCGGCATCGGTGTCTTTGGCGAAGAACTCACCGAACGGACCGGAGATAGTCACCTTGTCGCCAGCCTTCAGGCTGAAGATGTAGGAGGACATCTGTCCCGGAGGGGCAGTCCAGTTGCTGGGCGGCGGGGTCGCGATACGCACGTTCAGCATGATGATGCCGAACTCTTCCGGATAGTTGGCCATGGAGTAGGCACGGATGATCGGCTCATCGACCTTGGACTCCAGCTCAAAAATCTTGAAGCGATCCCAGTCCCCGCGATACTCCTCGGGAATATCGAAGTTCTTGTAGTGCACGTGGTGAGCCGGGGCCTCAATCTGGATATAACCACCGGCGCGGAATGGCACGCTCTCGCCATCGGGGATCTGCAGCTTGAGCTCCTTGATGAAGGTGGCCTTGTTATCGTTGGAGATAACAGTACATTCCCACTTCTTCACCCCGAAGATCTCTTCCGGCAGTTCGATATCCATGTCGGAGCGAACGGTAACCTGACAGGCCAGACGCTCGCCATGACGGGCTTCGCCCTTGCTGATGTGATCCAGTTCGGTCGGCAGAATGTCGCCGCCACCGGATTTCACCCGTACCTTGCACTGGCCGCAGGAGCCACCGCCGCCACAGGCGGAGGAGACGAAGATACCGCTGCCAGCCAGCACGCCGAGCAGCTTGCCACCGGCCGGGCTGGTCACAGCCTTGGCCGGGTCACCATTGATGCTGATTGTCACGTCGCCCGCGGTCACCAGCTTGGACTTGGCGAACAGAATGACTGCCACCAGTGCCAGCAGGATCACGGTAAACATGACCACACCCAAAATAATTTCCATCTATCGTTCCTTTCTGATTGCAGGAAAGCCGATTACAGGGAGATACCAGAGAAGGACATGAAGCCCAGCGCCATCAGACCGGCGGTGATGAAGGTGATGCCCAGACCGCGCAGGCCTTCCGGAACATCGGAATACTTCATCTTCTCGCGGATACCAGCCAGCGCAACGATCGCCAGCATCCAGCCTGCCCCTGAACCCACACCGTAGACCACAGACTCCATGAAGTTGTAGTCACGCTGCACCATGAAGGAGACGCCACCGAAGATAGCGCAGTTCACGGTGATGAGCGGCAGGAAGATACCCAGCGCGTTGTAGAGTGCCGGGAAGTACTTGTCCAGCGCCATCTCCAGGATCTGTACCAGTGCTGCAATCACACCGATGAAGGTGATGAAGCTCAGGAAGCTCAGATCCAGACCGGATACCAGAGCGCCATCTTTAAGCACGTAGTTGTAGATCAGGTTGTTGGCAGGAACCGCGATGGTCTGCACCACAATAACGGCAATACCCAGACCCATGGAGGTCTTTACCTTCTTGGACACCGCCAGGAAGGTACACATCCCCAGGAAGAAGGAGAGTGCCAGGTTTTCGATGAAGATCGATTTAATCAACAGACTCAGATAGTGTTCCATACCTTAATCCTTCGCCTCCACCTGCTTGGGATCCTTGGTGCGTACGCCCCAAATGATCAGACCAATGATGAAGAATGCACTCGGCGGCAGCAGCAGCAGGCCGTTGGGCACATACCAGCCACCGTTGTTCACCAGCGGCAGCAGCTCGATGCCAAACCAGGTGCCGGAGCCCAGCAGTTCACGCACGGTCGCGACACTCAGCAGAATGGCGCCATAGCCCAGACCGTTGCCGATACCATCCAGGAAGGAGGGCAGCGGGGCACTCTTCATGGCGTACGCTTCAGCGCGGCCCATTACGATACAGTTGGTGATGATCAGGCCCACGAAGACCGACAGTTGCTTGGAGATGTCATAGGCGTAAGCCTTGAGCACCTGGTCAACCACGATAACCAGTGAGGCGATGATCGCCATCTGCACGATGATCCGGACGCTGTTCGGGATCTGGTTGCGGATCAGGGAGATGAACAGGTTTGAGAAGGCGGTGACCGCCATGACCGCGAGGGTCATTACAAACGCAGTTTTCATCTGGCTGGTAACCGCCAGTGCAGAACAGACACCCAGCACCTGCAAGGCGATGGGGTTGTTGCCCAGCACAGGCGTCAACAGCAACTTCTTCATTTCGCTCTTGTCAGCCATTGTTGATTTCTCCTGCACGAACCTTGGCCAGGAAAGGACCGAAGCCCTTGGGACCCATCCAGAAGTCGAAGGTATGCTGTACGCCGTTACCGGTCAGAGTGGCACCGGAGAGACCATCGATCTCGTGCTCGGAGCCCGCCGGAGCATGGCCCTTGATGACGCGCAGCGCCGGCATGCCATTCTGGTCGAACAGTTTCTTGTCCTTGAACAGCGCCTGCCAGGCCGGGTTTTCGATCTCGCCACCCAGACCCGGGGTTTCACCGTGGTCATAGTAGGTGATGCCCTTGATTGTCTGGCCATCAGCAGCAACGGCGACGAAGGCATACATGGTCGACCACAGACCCTGACCGTAGATGGGCAGGATGATGCTGTCGATCTTGCCTTCGGCATCCTTGGCGAAGAATACCGGGATCTGCTTGGAGATCTGACGCAGGCTGGCCTTGTCGTCAGCGGCGGCAAGACGGATGCTGCGGGCCGGATCTTTGGCTGCCTGCTTGGTGTCGAAGTTGTCGGCATCGCCGTCAACAAAGTCACCGGTCGCCAGATCCACCAGACGGGCTTCGATCTTCTCGCCGTACAGTTTGGCCAGGTCGCGCTTGGCCACTTCGCTCACATCCACACCGGCTACGGCGAGAATGTTGCTCTGCTTGTCCAGCGCCTTGTTTTCCTGCTGGGTAGAACGCAGGCCCACAGCGGCAACAGATACCACGATGGAACAGGCCAGACAGAGGCCGGTGACCACGCTGACGGTGCCGAGGGTTGAATCTTTATTAAACGCCACGAGCAATCCTCCGCTTGATGTTTGCCTGAGCGACGAAGTGGTCAAACAGGGGAGCAAACAGGTTCGCAAACAGAATGGCCAGCATCATGCCTTCCGGGAACGCTGGGTTGACCACGCGAACCAGCACGACCATTACGCCGATCAGGGCGCCATACCACCACTTGCCTTTGTTGGTAAAGGCTGCGGAGACAGGGTCGGTCGCCATGAAGGCCATACCGAAGGCGAAGCCACCCAGTACCAGATGCCAGTGCCACGGCATGTTGAACATGGGGTTGGTATCGGAACCGATGACGTTGAACAGCAGGGAGGTGGCGATCATACCGATCATCACGCCGGCGATGATGCGCCAGGAGGCGATGCGCATGTAGACGATCATGGCGGCACCCAGCAGGATCATCAGGGTAGAGACTTCACCGATGGAACCCGGCAGGTTACCCAGGAAAGCGTCCATCCAGCTGATAGCCTGGCCGGTTGCACCGTTGATCAGCGCCATCTGGCCGCCTTGGGCCCACTGGCTCAGGGCAGTCGCGCCGGAGAAGCCGTCAACGGCAACCCACACGGCGTCACCGGAGATCTGGCCCGGGTAGGCGAAGAACAGGAACGCACGACCAGCCAGCGCCGGGTTCAGGAAGTTCTTGCCGGTACCACCGAACACCTCTTTGGCCATCACCACACCGAAGGTGATACCCAGCGCAGCTTGCCACAGGGGCAGCTCGGGCGGCACGATCAGGGCAAACAGGATGGAGGTTACGAAGAAGCCTTCGTTGATCTCGTGTTTGCGCACCATGGCGAACAGCACTTCCCAGAAACCACCGACAAAGAAGACGGTGATGTAGATCGGGAAGAAGTGGGTGGCGCCGATCAGCATCTTGCTGCCGATACCGGCAACAGCCGGATCGAGGGAGGCGCCCAGCATGGTAGCCAGGGCATATTGCCAGCTGCTGGCACCAGCAGCCGAGCCCATGTGGGCAATGGCGGCAATCGCCTGGTTACCAACGTTGTACATGCCCCAGAACATGGCCGGGAACACGGCCAGCCACACCATGATCATCATGCGCTTCAGATCGAGCGCATCACGAACGTGGGAGGCGTTGCGGGTAACGCTACCCGGGGTGTAGAACAGGGTGTACGCCGCTTCGAACAGGGCATAGTACTTGGCGTACTTTCCACCCGGTTCGAAGTGGTGTTCCATATTTTCAAGAAGTTGCTTGAAACTCATCGCTTAACCTTCCAGTTCAATCTTGGTCAGGCACTCACGCAAGATCGGGCCGTACTCTGTCTTGCCGGGGCAGACAAAGGTACAGAGCGCCAAATCTTCCTCATCCAGCTCCAGGCAGCCCAGTGCTTGCGCACCGTCGGTATCGCCGGAGACCATGTCCCGCAGCAGCAGGGTTGGCAGGATGTCGAGTGGCATCACCCGCTCATAGTTGCCGATAGGCACCATGGAACGGTCACTACCGTTGGTAGTGGTGGTGAAGTTGATCAGCTTGCCCTTCATCAGATGAGAGAGGGTGGTACGGGTGATAGAGAACTTGTTGGCGCTGGGGTTGATCCAGCCCAGGAACTCTTTCTCGCGACCTTCACCCAGCACGCAAACCTGATTGTGGTAGCGGCCCAGGTAGTCGTGAACACCTTCGGCTTTGGCACCACTCAGGATAGAACCGGAGATGATACGGTTTTCGTCGGCTCGCAGCTCATTGTTGGTGAGCTGGCTGATGCAGGCGCCCAGACGGGTACGCAGCAGACGCGGCTTGAGCACGTTCGGGCCAGCCAGGGCGATCACCTTGTCAGTGAAGATCTGACCGGTGGTGAACAGCTTGCCGAATGCGATCACATCCTGATAGTTGATGTGCCACTGCACCTTGGTGCTGCTGACCGGATCCAAGAAGTGGATATGGGTACCCGGCAGACCGGCAGGGTGCGGACCAACGAAGATCTCTTCCTTGACCTGAGCCAGCGGAGAGTGGGGTAGACTGCCTTCGCCTTTACAGACGTAGACTGCGCCGTTGGTCAGGCGGGTCAATACGGCCAGACCATCGAGGAAGGCCTGCGGCTGTTCCTTGATAATCAGCTCGGCATCGGCTGCCAGCGGGTTGGTGTCCATTGCAGTCACAAAGATGGCGCGCGGGGCAGACGCTACCGCGGGGACTTTGCTGAACGGACGGGTACGCAACGCAGTCCACTGACCTGATGCGACCAGGATCTCTTGCACCTTGCTGCGCTCGAGCTTGGCCAGCTCGGCAGAGGCAAAATGCTCAAACGTCACCTGTTCATCGGAACCGTCCAGGTCGATGACCACAGACTGGAGAACACGTTTGGCACCACGGTTGATCTCTGAAACCACACCGGTGGCAGGAGCTGTGAATTTAACGCCCGGATTCTTCTTGTCTTCAAAAAGATCCTGACCTTTGATGACGCGATCACCTACTTTGACGAACATAGTAGGTCGCATCCCCACAAACTCCTCGCCCAGTGTCGCAACACGGGTGATGGCGGGGCCATCGTAGATTACTTGCTCTGGCGCACCCAGCACGGGGATGTCCAGTCCTCTTTTGATTGTAATCATACTTACTTGCACTACCGTTACGGGAGAGGTTGGTTAGCGCCGAGAAATACATCACGACGGGTGGTTGAATGAGTCGATGTTGTGGTTGTGCCAGGTGGGCAGGCTCAACAATTATTCAACATGCAGGCTCACTCAAAAGCGCTTGAGTTTACCACTTAAGGTGCATTTTCTGCCATGCCAAATGGGCAAAATCCCCGTGCCATCACAAAATTAACCTGCAATGAATAAGCCCCTGACACCTTGTAAGTAGTGGTTTTAAAGGTTTTTTTATTTAGATACCTCGATGGGGGTATTTGCCGTTGTCTCCGCTATAAGCAAAAAGCCTTGATGCCGAAATATACCCCCTTGGATGTAGCCTTTTCGGGGCCAATGGGGGAAATATGTTTAATTTTTGTTGGCAGGTTCTCGAGGGGAATCCTGTGGTACAACCGGTTTCAGGAGAGTGACGGTTTGCCAACGCAGCTCGGGGTGCGCGGGGCGTGGCCTTTTTCCTGCCACTCGGTCTCTGTGTAGGTATGCAGTGCCAGTGCATGAACGACACCGGCCAGCTCGTCGGCCAGCACCGAATTGACCTGACGATGACGGGCCAGCAGCCGCTGCCCTGCAAATTGCTCGCTGACGATCACCACCTTGAAGTGGCTCTCAGATCCCGGTTCCACACGGTGCATGTGGCTCTCGTTGATCACCTCCAGCACGGAGGGAGAGAGGGCGGCGGTCAGCTTGGCTTCAATCAGTTGTTGGATGGTCATCGGATCGGCTTCCAGAGTGAATGTCGGGCCATTCTATCGGCAGTCGCGGGATGGAATAAGCCCCCGTAAGAGGGAAATCACCCGTCAGTTGCCCCCTTGATGCGCATCGAACTGGTGAAATTCCTGCTCCTCGCTAGAATAGCGCCACTTTGCGTCGCCCCTGGCGCCTGTATACACGAATCAAGCCGAGGTTGGACTCTTCCTATGCAAACCCTTCTCGACACTCCCCATTGCCAGCTCACGCTCTACCGCTATCCGCGCCAGAGTCAGGAGACCCTGCAAGCCTGGGATGCGGCTGACGAATACCTGATCAACACCCTGGCGGAGTCTCCCCTCGAGCAGGCGGACCCCGTCATCATCATGAATGACGGTTTTGGCGCGCTGGCCGCCTATCTGCATCCGCACTCCCCCTGCTGCGTCACCGACTCCTACATCAGTGAGCGGGCGACCCTGGCCAATCTGGCCGAAAATGGGCTGGATGCGGGTGGGATCCGCTTGCAGGATGCGCTGGCGCCGCTGCCCGATGCCCCTGCGCTGGTGGTGATCAAGGTCTCCAAATATCAGGCTCTATTGGAGCAGCAACTGCTAGCGCTGCGGGAGGTGGTGACACCGGCAACCCGCGTTATCGCTGCCGGCAAGGCGAAGGATATTCATACCTCCACCCTCAAGTTGTTTGAGAAGTATCTGGGGCCTACCCGTACCTCGCTGGCCTGGAAGAAGGCGCGCCTCATTCACTGCGAGCCGCAGGCAGTACGTCCCGCGCTGGCCAACCCCTTCCCGACTGTCTGGCCGCTGGAGGGGAGTGGCATGCTCATCCACAACCATGCCAACGTCTTCTCGCGCACCAGTCTCGATATCGGTGCCCGCTTTATGCTGGACAACCTGCCCATCCACAGTGCCCGCAAGGTGATCGATCTGGGCTGTGGCAACGGGGTGCTGGGTCTGTCGCTGCTCGCCAAAGACAGCGAGGTGGAGGTGACCTTTATCGATGAATCCTATATGGCGGTTGCCTCGGCACAGCTCAACGTCGAGCACAATCTGCCCGATGCACTGCCGCGTGCCCGCTTTATGGTCAATAACTGTCTCGACGGGGTGGCGGTCGGCTCGGCGGATCGGATCCTCTGCAACCCTCCTTTCCATCAGCTGCAGGCGATCACCGATCATATCGCCTGGCAGATGTTCAGTGATGCGCACCGGGTGTTGCCTCAGGGGGGGGAACTCTGGATAGTAGGCAACCGTCATCTGGACTATCACAACAAACTCAAGCGCTTGTTTGCCAACGCACAAGTCGTTGCGTCGAACAGCAAATTCGTTATTTTGAAAGCCATCAAACGCTAAAGCCAAAGGAAACCATGATGAAAAAGTCACTCTTGCTGCTGGCCGCCCTGATGCTGGGCGGGTGTGCCACTCATTGGCCGGAGACGGCGCTGCTCAATCCGCAGGTGATCCCCGCCAACCAGCAATACTACTCTGGCAATCGCATCACCATGGAAGGGGTAGACAAGCGTGAGGCTGCCTACGTCTTCTCCATCAAACATAAAGAGAAAGCCCCCGTCCTGGTCAACAGTGAGCGTCCGCTCAACCTGCTGATGGCCGAGCGGCTGGCCGAAGGGCTGCGCAGCCAGGGTCTGGAAGTGGGCAACAGTGGCACCACCAACCTGACGCTGGTGATCTCCAACGCCGCAGTCAATGTGGAAGAGAAGACCTTTACCTATGTCACCAAGTCCCGCGTCAGCCTGCAGGTGATCGCTGATTTCCAGGGCAACCGTCTGACCAAGCAGTTCAACATGTCCTCCAGCAAGGAGAGCCCGAGCGAGCCAAGCATGGCCGACCTGGAGTCTACACTGAACCTGCAACTGGGTAGCGTGCTGCAGCAGATCATGGCGGATGATGCGCTGCGCGGTTACCTGAAAGGTCAACCGAACGGTGCAGGGGTCTGATGATGAAAAAACTCTGGTTGCTGGCCATGCTGATCGCCCCGCTGGCGTTCGCTGGCCCGAAAGTCAGAATGGAGACCAACCACGGCAATATCGTGGTGGAGCTGGCGTCCAAGCAGGCGCCCCAGACGGTGAAGAACTTCCTGCGCTACGTGGCTGATGGCAGCTATGACGGCAGCATCTTCCACCGGGTGATACAGGATTTCGTGGTGCAGGGTGGGGGCTACAACCAGCAGTTCCAGCAACTGCCAACCTATGAGCCTGTGGTCAACGAGTCGCGCGGCGGTCTGCCCAACAAGCGTGGCTCCATCGCCATGGCCCGCACCCAGGCGGTCGACAGCGCTACTCGCCAGTTCTACTTCAATCTGGTCGACAACAATAACCTCAACGCCGGTGGCGCCGCGGGTTATACCGTGTTCGGTCAGGTGGTGCAGGGGATGGAGGTGTTGGACAAGCTGGCTCAGGTACAGACCGGTTACAGCCCCATTCTGCGCGCCAACGATGTGCCGACCAGTCCCATCATTCTGAAGAAGGTGGTCTTGCTGGCAGAAACTCCGGCAGACAAGAAAGTCGACAAGAAAGCGGGCAAGTAACTCTCGCCGGACGCGGTTCGTCACCTCGTCCTCGTCAGGCCACAATACAAGGCTCATCCCGTTCGGGATGGGCCTTTTCTCTATCTGGGCTTCTTTTGCCTATCTCTTTGCTTGCCTTGGCTATCTGCCATCAACCTGCCAAAATGACGCACTTTTCCAAATTCGTCAGGTAGTTGAACATGATCCGCAAACCAAGCTGGAGAGAGTCCCTCGCCGTCTATCTCGAATTTCGGGTGTTTATTCTCTTTGCCATGGGGTTTTCATCGGGTCTGCCGCTGCTGCTGGTGTTCGGTACCCTCTCATTCTGGTTGCGCGAGGCCGATGTCAGCCTGACCGATATCGGCTATATGAGCTGGGTGGCGCTCGCCTATGGCTTTAAATGGCTGTGGTCGCCGCTGGTGGATCGCATGCCGCTGCCGTTGCTCTCCACGCTGCTGGGGCGTCGCCGTAGCTGGATGTTCTTCTCCCAGCTGCTGATTGCCGCCGCGCTGGTCGGCATGGCGTTCTGCGATCCCAAGACCGAGCTGGCCCAGCTGGCGATGTTTGCCCTGCTGGTGGCCTTTGCCTCGGCGACTCAGGATATCGTCATCGACGCCTATCGCATCGAATCCGCCCCCGAGCGGCTACAGGCGGCGATGGCTGCTTCTTACATGACCGGCTACCGACTGGCGATGATCATGGCGGGCGCCGGTGCGCTGGCGCTGGCGGCGTGGTTTGGCAGCAACAGCGGCTATGACTATCGTGGCTGGCAGATTACCTATCTGGTGATGGCGGGTCTGATGTCACTCGGGGTTATCACCACGCTGTTTTGCCACGAGCCGGATATCGATCTGGCCGAGCAGGGCAAACAACAGGCCGAACGCAAGGCGCAGCTCCTGGAAAAAGGGTGGCCTGCGCTGCTGGCGAGTGCGGGGGCCTGGGGCTATGAGGCCGTCTGGTGTCCGTTTGCCGACTTCTTTCGTCGCTATGGCAGCTCGGCGCTGCTGATCCTGGCTCTGATCGCCTGCTATCGGGTTGCCGATGTGGTGATGGGGGTGATGTCCAACAGCTTCTATGTGGATATGCAGTTCAGCAAGACCGAGGTTGCGACTATTACCAAGGTGTTTGGCGTCATTATGACGCTAGTGGGGGCTGCGCTGGGGGGCGTGCTGGTGATGCGCTTCGGTACGCTGCGCATCCTGTTCTTGGGGGCGCTGCTCACCGCCAGCACCAACCTGCTGTTTGCCCTACTCAATCAGGTCGGTCACAACCTGGAACTGCTGACGCTGATCATCTCGCTGGATAACCTCAGCGCCGGTATCGCTACTGCGGCCTTCGTGACCTATCTCTCCAGCCTGACCAATGTGGCATTTTCGGCCACTCAGTACGCCCTGTTCAGCTCGGTAATGTTGCTGCTACCCAAGTTGCTGGCCGGTTTTTCCGGACAGGTTGTGGAGCAGATTGGCTACAGAGCCTTCTTTGTCGGAACCAGTTTATTGGGCTTGCCCGTGTTGTTGTTGATTGTGCTGGTCGCCAGAAAAGGGAGTGAGTTGCTCTCAACGGCTGACAAATAGCAAGCGTTTGCGTAGAATCGGGGGTGATTAGATTCACACTTCCGGATAAAGTTCCCGAGAAGTTGTTTCACCCCCAATTTTATTTGATTAGAATCCCTCTCGCTCCTTGTGGGCAGGCTACGGAAAACCTCAACTAACGCACAAGAGACCAATAAAATGGCCAAATTTACCAAGACTCTGATCGCTGCCGGTCTGCTGGCTGCTGCCGCTACCCCGGCCTTCGCTGCTGACTACAGCGGTGATATCCACAAGAATGACTACAAGTGGATGCAGTTCAACGTAATGCAGAGCGTTGATGCTCGCATTCCTTTCAACAATCAGAACACTACTTATTTCGAAATGGAGTTTGGTGGCCGTTCAGGTCTGTTTGATTTGTATGGTTACGTTGACGTATTCGACTTGCTGGATCGTACTCATGATGACCGTCACAATGGTGACAATATGTTCATCAAGTTTGCTCCGCGTATGTCTTTGGACGCCCTTACTGGTGCAGATCTTTCTTTTGGCCCAGTTAAAGAGCTGTATATTGCCACTGTAACTAACGTAGGCGACAAAGGTCTGTTTGAGCACTACATTGGTTTGGGCTCTGATGTTGAAGTGCCTTGGTTTGGTAAAGTGGGTTTCAACACTTATGCCCGCTATGTGCGCGAAAACTACGGTGCAGAGAATGAGCGTGAGTGGGATGGCTACATGGTATCCACTAACTGGTTTAAGCCATTCTATACATTTAGCAACGGTTCTTTTATCTCCTACCAAGGTTATCTCGACTACAAATTTGGCGCCGATAAGATTGCTGATAACGGCTTCAATGCATCCAATTCTCTCGAGTGGTTCAATGGTATCTATTGGCACTCTGACCGCTATTCTGTTGGATATGGTTTGAAAGTATTCAACAATATGGCTTTGATTCGTGATAACGAATCTAATAACCCGATGACTGATACTTCCGGTATTGGCCATTATTTTGCCGCTACCTACAAGTTCTAATAAAACTTGGGGTACAAAAAAACCGGAGCGTTTGCTCCGGTTTTTTTATGGCCGCGATTTAGATAGCGTGGCGCGAGTAATCAAGTGCGCCACGGCTGAGTGGATAAATCAGTCGCGGAAGTTCTGGAACTGCATCGGTTGACCCAGTTCGGCGCCACGGACCAGTGCCATGGTCTCTTGCAGATCGTCACGCTTCTTGCCGGTGACACGTACTTCATCACCCTGGATGGCGACCTGTACCTTGATCTTGGAGTCCTTGATCAGCTTGACCAGCTTCTTGGCGATCTCTTTCTCGATCCCCTGTTTGAACTTGACGGTCAGGTGGAAGCGTTTGCCGGAGTGAACGGAGTCACCCACTTCCATGGAGCTGTTTTCGATGTTGCGTTTGAGCAGGGCACCGCGCAGGATTTCGACCATCTGCTTGAGCTGGAAATCAGCATCGGCTTCCAGCTTTACCTCTTCCTTGTTCAACTCGAAGCTGGCTTCTACCCCACGAAAATCGAAACGGGTGGCCAGTTCACGATTGGCGTTGTCGACTGCGTTCAACACCTCGTTCATTTTGACTTCAGAGACAATATCGAATGACGGCATAGCCGGAGCTCCTCATGTTGCGTTATCGGGGGGCAAATCTACCAGAAAACGGGCAAATTTGCTGATTTTGATGGGGTTGCTCTGCTAGAATCCCCTGCGCACAGGACGGGTGGACCCGTTAGTGTCCACCAGCGACATCTTCACTTATCCCCGGTAACAGGTTGAGAGGATTGCAGCCCTTACCCTGACAGAGTCACACCATGCCAAGCGGATTAAAAAATTCCCGACAGCCCGTTATTCCACCCGTTACTCCGAAGTGGTCACTGTTGGGTTGTGGCGCCCTCGGCGGCGTTTTTGCCTCCCTGTTGACCCTGAGTGGTCAATCCACCCGTGTCTTGTTGCGCGAACATCATAAGTCCACGCTCCATCCGGGGATCGATTTCACCTCGCTGGAGGGGCATGTTCAGCTGCTCAATATCGAGCGCGGGTTTGTCAGCAAACCCGGCAAGATCCAGCGTCTGCTGGTGATGACCAAGGCCAGTCAGGTGATTGCCGCACTGACGCCGCTGGTGGGTAAGCTCGATGCCAGCGTGCCAATCGTGCTGCTGCACAACGGGATGGGCATTGCCGAGCAGGTGGTCGAGATGTTCCCGCACAATCCGGTGATTGCCGGTGTCACCAGCCATGGCGCCATGCAGTGCGGCCATTTTGTCTTCCGTCATACTGGCAAGGGGGAAACTTGGCTTGGCCCGATCAACGATGCCGCCAAGGCCCATGCCGCGCTCGCGGACGAGCTGGCGCTGGCACTGGGTCAGGCTGGTTGGGATGAGCAGGTATTGACGCGCCAGTGGCAAAAGCTGGCCATCAACTGTGCCATCAATCCCCTGACGGCCCTCTACAAGCTGAAAAATGGCGAGCTGGCTGGCCCCCGTTTTGCCGATGCCCTGCAGCAGATCTGCGTGGAAGTGGCGGATGTGATGTGTGCCGAAGGAGTTGCGACCACGGCAGAGGAGTTGCAACGTCGGGTGATGACAGTGGTGGAACTGACCGCTGACAATTACTCCTCCATGCATCAGGATATGGAGCTGGGACGCGAGACCGAGATTGAGGCCATCACCGGCTTCCTGCTGGCCAAGGCAGCCCGGCATGGCATCGCCGTACCGGTCAATCAGGGTCTCTATCAGGCGATCAAAGAGAAGAGTCAGGCCGTCTGATCTTCTACATGGCAGAGCAAGCTGCAAGGAGGCGAACGTGAGTGTACTGGTGCTGGTGGCCCCCGGGTCGGAAGAGATAGAGACGGTCGCCATTGTCGATACCCTGGTGCGCGCCAGCATCGAGGTGGTGCTGGCCTCTTGCTGCCCTGCCGGATCCCGGCAGGTAAAAGCGTCGCGCGGGGTACAGCTGGTGGCCGATTGTCATATCGACGAGCTGACCCGTCGGGACTTTGAAGCCATCGTGGTACCCGGTGGTCTGCCCGGCAGCGAAGTGATCCGCGATACCCCGCTGGCCATCGATCTGCTCAAAGAGCAGGCCGCTCTTGGCCGCTGGCGCGCTGCCATATGCGCCGCCCCTGTGGTGCTCTTGCAACATCACGCGCTGCTGGATGGTGCCATCGTCACCTGTCATCCCGGCTTTCAGTCCCGACTACCGACATCGCAGCTGTCACATGAGCGGGTCGTCAGAGATGAGGCTCATCGCCTGATCACCAGCCAGGGGCCGGGCAGCGCCATCGAGTTTGCGCTGGAACTGGTGCGGGTGCTGCGCGGGGATGATGTGGCTACCGCCGTGGCTGGCCCTATGGTGCTGCCTTGAGCGTACTCTGTTGCTCAATCCAGCTGGCCATGCTTTGAAAATGGGCCCCGGTCATCTTGATCGGGGCCCGTTTGTTATCTGCCGTTGTCGGTCACGCCATCTTGTCCGGCTCAGTAGTCGTACTGTTTGCACTTCTTCTTGCGAAACTCTTCACGCCAGCGTGACAACTCTTGCTCTGTGCCGAGTGTGTCCCCTTTCTTGATGGCCTGTTCCAGTATCTCAATCCGGTCGTACAGCCAGCGGCACTCTGCCGTCGGGTTGTTCTTGCCGATGCCGGTCAACGGCAGCAAACAGAGTCCCAGCCAAAGATATTTCATCCCGAACGCTCCTTGTCATTGTGGTAGTAAAGGTCTCCTTGGAGTCTACTATTTTAGCCGCAACGAGAGAGATAGAGCTGCGGTTATCCTTGGGGTAAGATGGTGCCATGTCTGTTTATTTATACAGTGGTATGCGCAAAATCATCCATATCGACATGGACTGCTTTTTTGCCGCGGTGGAGATGCGGGACAATCCGGCGTTGCGGGAGGTGCCGCTTGCCATCGGTGGGTCCTCCGAGCGGCGCGGCGTCATCTCGACCTGCAACTATGTGGCGCGCCGGTTCGGGGTGCGCTCCGCCATGCCGAGCGCGCTGGCGAAAAAACTCTGCCCGCCGCTGGTACTGATCCCTGGGCGAATGGCGGTGTACAAGGATATCTCCCGTCAGCTCAGGGCCATTTTCCTGCGCTATACCGATCAGGTTGAACCGCTGTCGCTGGATGAGGCTTACCTCGACGTGACCCACAGTCGCTGTTGTGGCGGCAGCGCCACCCTGATGGCGCAAGAGATCCGGCAAGCCATCGTCTCCGAACTGGGATTGACCGCCTCGGCCGGAGTGGCCCCCAACAAGTTTCTCGCCAAGCTCGCCTCGGAGCAGCGCAAGCCTGATGGTCTGTTTGTCATTCGTCCCGACGAAGTGGCCGAATTTGTCTGCCAGTTGCCACTTGGCAAACTGCCCGGGGTGGGGCGCAAGACTGCCGAGCGGCTGGAGGCTCAGGGGCTTTACACCTGTGAGGATGCGCGGGCCTTGTCGGCACAAGAGCTGTGCAGCCGTTTTGGCAAGCTGGGGGATATGTTGACGACCCGGATCTGGGGGCTGGATGAACAGCCGGTGCAGGCGCACCGGATCCGCAAAACCATCGGGGTGGAGACCACTTTGGCGAGCGATGTTTGTGACGAAGCCGCCTGCCTGACGGTATTGCAGCAACTGCTGCCGGAGCTGGAGCGGCGATTTCAGCTGGCGTGCCATGCCGAGCAGGTGATGGGGCAGGGGATCAAGCTCAAGTTTGCCGATTTCCACCAGACCACCGTCTATCGCAGTCAGGGTGGCTATCAGCCAGCCTTGTTTGTTCCCCTGCTCAAAGAGGGGCTACAGCGGGCGCAAGGGCGTTCGGTTCGTCTGCTGGGCTTGGTGGTGGGTTTGCCAAAAGAGGGTGAAGTTAATCAACTCTCGCTGGATTTGCTGTGAGAGAGTTAAGTTTTTGTTTATAAAGTCGATAATCTATCCATATCTGTATGACGTAGGAATATTGGCATGAGCGCTCTTTCTGTCCAGGGTCGGATTACCCTGATCGCCGGTTGCTGTCTGTTGGTGACAGCCGCCGCTCTGGTTGCCTCTTCGATTTACAACGCGAACAAGATGCAGCAGCAGGTGCGGCAAGCCACCATGCACGAGGCGCAGCAGTCTGCCGAAAACTGGATGAAGGCGATGGGCTCGGAGCAGGCGGCCAAGGTGACCAGCTATCTCGATGAGGCCTATTTCCGCGCCAGTTTGCTGGCGGAGAGCGTGTTGTTCCAGCGCAAGAATGCGGCCGAGAACTTTGTCCATTCGGAGGCGCTGCGCAGCGCCGTCAATCAGCAACTGCACGATGCTGTTGCCTCATCGACCAATCTGCTTGGTGTCTATGCGGTGTTCGAGCCTGATCAGCTGGATGGGGAAGACAGCAACTATCAGGGCTCAACGGCGCTGGGTTCCAACGACAAGGGGCGTTTTTCCAGTTACTGGGCCTATGACAACGGCAAGATAGAGCCTGAAGTGCAGAATGAGGATGTACTGGCCGATGAGAGCCCGACCGAGGCTGGTGGCATCGAAAACGAGTGGTATCGCTGCAGTATTCGCACCCGTGTCCTCTGCCTGCTGGAGCCCTATCTGGACGATGTGGGCGATAAACAGATATTGATGACCTCGGTGACGGTCCCGCTGCTGGAGCAGGAAACCTTGCTGGGGATGGTCGGGGTCGATATCTCGCTGGCCACCTTGCAGAGTCTGGTCAGTACCATGGACAAAGAGCTCTATGACGGCAAGGGCAGAATCTTGCTGGTCAGTCACGAGGGGCGCGTGGCGGGAGCCGATGAGTTCGATGTGACAATGGGGCGCGGGTTGGATCAGAAGTATCAGGGGCTGGCCAGCGAGCTGAAAGCCTGGCTCAGTCAGGGTCAGGAGCTGACTCGCTGGAGCAGCGACGGCGCCCTGTTGCAGACCTTTGTCCCAGTATCCATGCGTGGCACCGACCGTAAATGGGGCATCTACATTGAATTGCCACGGGCCGTAGTGCTGGCCTCGGCCCAGCAACTGCAAGATGAGCTGGCCAGTGAGGCCAATCGCAGCGTGGTCTCGCAGCTGTCGATCGGGGTGCTGATCTCGCTGGTGGCCCTGAGTTTTATCTGGTTGATGGCGCGCCAGATTGTGGCGCCCATCCGCGCCGTGGTTGCCCGCCTCAAGGATATCGCCAGCGGCGAGGGGGATTTGACCCAGCGTATCGAGATCCAGCGGCAAGACGAGATCGGCGAGCTGGCCAAGTGGTTCAACAGCTTCCTCAACAAGTTGCAATCCACCATCAGTCAGGTGATTGATACCGTCTCCGGTACGCGCAACAGTGCCGAGCGAGCCGCGCAGGTGGCCGAGCGCACCAGCAGCGGCATGCAGGCCCAGTATCAGGAGATCGATCTGGTGGCAACGGCATTTGAAGAGCTGAGCGCCACGGCGTTGCAGGTCTCCGGTAATGCCGGCTCGGCGGTGGCGGCTGCCAACACCACTGACGCTGCAGCGCAAGAGGGCAAATATGTCGTTGCCGACACCCAGGAGGCGATGCGAAAGCTGATGATCATCATCAACGATGCCCAGCCGGTGGTGGAGCTGCTCTCGGCCAACAGCGACAACATCAACGATATTCTCACCGTGATCCAGGGGATTGCCGAGCAGACCAACTTGCTGGCGCTGAATGCGGCTATTGAAGCGGCGCGGGCCGGTGAGCAGGGCCGTGGCTTTGCCGTGGTGGCTGATGAGGTGCGCAATCTGGCGGGTCGCACCCAGAATGCCATCGTCGAGATCCAGACTCTGATCAGCCAACTGCAATCCGGTACCGGCGCCGTGGTCAAGGCGATCCGCGATGGTCATGGTCAGGCTGACGAGACGCTCGCCAAGGTGGATCTCTCGGTGCAGGTGCTGGAGCAGATTATCCAGTCGGTCTCCACCATCCATCAGATGAACGAGCAGATTGCCCGAGCGGCGCAGGAGCAGAGCCGGGTGGCGGACGAGATAAACCGCAACGTCAGCAACATTCGCGATGTGAGCCACACCATTCGGGCCGAGGCGGCGACCTCCGCCGAGAATGGTCGCGAGCTCTCTGCGCTGGCGGATAAACAGCAGCAGCTGGTGGGGCAGTTCAAGGTATAGAAGGGATGAAAAAAGGCGCCATCCAGCTGGAGGCGCCAAACACATTCAGATGACAGACTGGGTCAAACCGGTGAGATTTGAGCCCCTCTTCCCGCAGAGGAAGAAACACAACACCACAATCACAGTCGAAAGACTCACTAAAAACACATGTAAACCAACACGTAGTAGAAAATGTGAGCCATATGACGACTGATTGCTGGGCGAATTATGTTTATTCACTGGTCGACCCGCAACCGACAAATTATAATGCGCCCCATTAGAAAAACTCATCGTCGGCTGGTGTCATGTCTCGTCGTTTACCCCCGCTCAATGCCCTCAAGGCGTTTGAAGCAGCGGCTCGTCACTTAAGCTTTACCCGCGCAGCAGAAGAGTTGTTTGTGACTCAGGCTGCCATCAGTCACCAGATCAAGGCGCTGGAGGAGTATCTTGGCATCAAGCTGTTCCGCCGCAAAAATCGCTCCTTGTTGCTGACCGAAGAGGGGCAGGGCTATTTCCTGGATATCAAGGACATCTTTGCCTCCATCTCTGAGGCGACCGACAAGCTGCTGGCCCGCAGTGCCAAGGGGGCATTGACTGTCAGTTTGCAGCCGAGTTTCGCCATCCAGTGGCTGGTGCCGCGGTTGGTCAAGTTCAGCGAGCGCCACCCCGATATCGACGTGCGGATCAAGGCGGTCGATCTCGACGAAGGGTCGCTCACCGACGATGTGGATGTGGCCATCTACTACGGGCGCGGCAACTGGCCGGGTCTGCGCTCGGACAAACTGCATACCGAATACCTGATCCCGGTCTGCTCCCCCTTGCTGCTGACCGGGCCCAAACCGCTGCGTACGCCGCAAGATTTGACTCTTCATACCCTGCTGCACGATACCTCCCGTCGCGACTGGAAGGCCTGGTTCCGCCAGCTCGATATCGATGCACCCAACGTCAATCAGGGGCCCATCTTTAGCCACTCCACCATGGTGATCCAGGCGGCGATCCACGGCCAGGGGGTGGCGCTTGGCCACAGCGTGCTGGCACAACCCGAGATTGAGGCTGGCCGCCTTATCTGCCCGTTCGAGCAGGTGCTGGTGAGCAAAAATGCTTTCTATCTGGTGTGCCAGGAACAACAGTCGGATCAGGGCAAGATCGTGGCCTTCCGCGACTGGATGCTGGAGCTGGTGGAGCAGGAAGAGGCGCGTCGCAGGGCAAGGCTCGCCGATGCGTGAGGTGATCCGCGAGGGGGCAATTGATGCCCCCGTTCGCATTTTGCTGGCCCACGGGGCAGGCGCGGGGATGGATCATGCCTTTCTTGCCGAGTTGTCACGTCTGCTGGCTGGCCCCGACATCGAAGTGGTGCGCTTCAACTTTCCCTACATGACAAAGCGTGCACAGGATGGCAAACGCCGCCCGCCGGACAGGGCGCCTGTGCTGCTCGCCCATTGGCGCGACATGATCCGCGAGTTTGCCCATCCACGGCTGTTTCTGGCGGGCAAGTCGATGGGCGGGCGGATGGCGGCGGAACTGTATAGCGAAGGCGAGGGTGAGATGAATGCTGCAGGATTGCTCATTCTCGGGTATCCTTTCCACCCTCCGGCCAAGCCCGACAGTTGGCGAGGCGAGGTACTCAAGCATATTGCAGTGCCAACTCTGCTGTTGCAGGGGGAGCGCGATACCTTCGGTAGTCGCGCCGAACTGGCCGATTTCCCCTTCTCACCCGCCGTATCGGTCCATTGGTTGACCGATGGTGATCATGGTTTCAAACCGCGTAAAGCCAGTGGCGTGAGTGAGCAGGAGAATATGCAGCATGCAGCGGCGGCCATCAGCCATTTTGTGGCCCGGCACGGATAGCACGATAGGGTTGGTTTTATTGCCAGCCTCGATTAGAGGGGAGAGTGAGGATGCAGATCCATCGACATTGGCTGATACTGGCCGGTCTCTTCGGGTTGACGGCCACCATGCTGGGGGCTTATGGCGCCCATGGATTGGCGGCGACCGGCATTACGCCCGAGCGTCTGGCGGCATTCAATACCGCTGTGCAATATCAGTTTTTTCACGCATTGGCCCTGCTGGTTCTGGGCTGGTGTGGTGTGCGCAGCAGGGTGATCCACCTGGCTGGCACCGCTTTTGTGCTGGGGATCATCGGATTCTCCGGCAGTATTTACGCCATGGTGCTGCTTGGCAGCAAGGGGCTGGGATTGATTACCCCAGCCGGTGGCCTCTGTTTTATGTTGGGATGGGCGGCCCTCTGCTGGGCTGGCTGTCGTCTTGGAGGAAAAAATGAATAATCTGCTGCTTTATTGCCGCCCCGGTTTTGAGAAAGAGGCGGCTGCAGAGATCACCGAGCGTGCCGGTAACATGCAGTGCTACGGTTTCGCCCGGGTCAAGGACGACAGCGGTTATGTGATCTTCGAACTGTATGACGAGGAGCAGGCGGACCTGCTGGCTCGCAAGCTGCCATTCCGGGAGCTCATCTTCATCCGCCAGATGCTGGTGGTCACCCATGAGCTGAAGGAGCTGGATGTCGCGGACAGGATCTCCCCCATCCTTGAGGCGGTGAGTGACTACACCATTTGCGGTGATCTGCGTGTCGAAACCGCGGATACCAACGAAGCGAAAGAGCTGTCGGCCTTCTGCCGCAAGTTCACCGTGCCGCTGCGTCAGGCGCTGCGCAGCAACGAGATCCTGACCAAGAAGGAGACGCCAAACCGTCCGGTGTTCCACGCCTTCTTCATGGCCAATGATCATGTCTTGCTGGGCTACTCCTATTCGTTCAACAACTCCGGATTCCACATGGGGATCCCGCGCCTGCGCTTCCCGGCCGATGCACCGAGCCGCTCCAGCCTCAAGCTGGAGGAGGCGTTTTACGTGTTCGTGCCGCGGGAAGAGTGGGATGTGCGTCTCTGTTCAGGCATGAAGGCTGTGGATCTGGGCGCCTGCCCGGGTGGCTGGACCTATCAGCTGGTGCGTCGTGGCATGATGGTGACGGCGGTTGACAACGGCATGATGGCCCAATCCCTGATGGATACCGGTCAGGTCAAGCACATCCGGGATGACGGTTTCGTCTGGCGTCCGAGCAAGAAGAACACCTACTGGCTGGTGTGCGACATGGTCGATAAACCGGCGCGGGTCGTTCACATGATTGCGGACTGGTTCCGTGAGGGCGACTGCCAGGAGGCGATGTTCAACCTCAAGCTGCCGATGAAGAAGCGTTATGCTGAATCGGTACACAATATCGAAGTGCTGCGCGAGAGGCTCAAGGAGATCGACAACGCGTTCGTGATCCAGGCCAAGCAGCTCTATCACGATCGAGAAGAGATCACCGTACATGTTTACAACAAGTACTGGGTCTCCAAACTCGAGCCCAAGGCGTGATGTAGCCGTTCAGCCCGTACGATAAATACCAAGGCCGACAGGGAACCTGTCGGCCTTTTGCTATTCGGCTGCCGGAAAATATCAGAAACGGTAATCGAGGCGCAGGGAGGATTCGTCGTCGGTCACCTTGATCTCTATCTGCAGCGGGATGGTTTTGTCGACCGGATTGAATTGCATCTTTATCCCGTCCCCTCTCAGCCTGAGGGCGGTGTTCATTCCGCCAGCCTTGAACTTGACCTTTGGTCTGAAGCGTTCGACCGACAGACTGACGCTCTTTTCCGGGGTCAGATTGAGCTGCGGGTAGGAGGTGATCTTTTGATTGCCAAAGTTGTCGGTGGAGACTTCAATACCAAACGACAGGGGTTTGGGTGCCTTGAGCAGGTCGTTGGTATTCAGGCTCGAGCGCCATACCTCGGTGGCAGTCCGTTTTTCCTGCTGTGGCAGTTTGGCGGTTTGGGTCTGTTGATCCTGCTCGAAAGCACTGGCAGTACCACACACCAGCATCAGGCCCGACACCAGATAGCACCCGTATCCCTTCATGAAAAACACTCCCTGTTCTTTTTCTCTATTGAACATAGTTGCTGTTCGGGGAGTGGCAAAGGATTCGGAAACATAAAAAAGGGAGCCGAAGCTCCCTTTTAAAATCAATGAATTAACTCACAGGCGATCGATGATGGCCTGGGTGAATTCGCTGGTGGAAGCCGTGCCACCCAGATCGCGGGTGACCCGATCACCGGATTCGATGGTGGCTCGTACTGCCTCGCGTATCCGCTCTGCTTTATCCTGCATGCTGAGGTATTCCAGCATCTGGATGGAGGCAAGGATCACCGAGGTTGGGTTGGCGATATTCTTGCCAGCTATGTCAGGCGCAGAGCCGTGGACCGCTTCGAAGATGGCCGCGCCATCGCCAATGTTGGCGCCGGGAGCCATGCCGAGACCGCCGACCAGACCGGCGCAAAGATCCGAGAGGATGTCGCCGAACAGGTTGGTGGTGACCATGACATCGAAACGCTCCGGGTACATCACCAGGTTCATGCAGGCGGCATCGACGATCATCTCTTCGCTCTGTATATCCGGATAGTGGCTGGCGATTTCACGTGCCACTTCGAGGAACAGGCCGGAGGTTGACTTGAGGATGTTCGCCTTATGGATGATGGTGACCTTCTTGCGCCCTTCCTGACGGGCCAGCTCGAAGGCGAACTTGACGATGCGCTCGGCTCCTTCGCGGGTGATGATGCTCATCGCCTCGGCACTCTTGTTGTCATCGCTGCGCTTCTGACCTGCACCCGAGTACATCCCTTCGGTGTTTTCACGTACCGTGATGATGTCGATGTTGTCGTAACGGCTGCGGGTGCCCTTGAAGGAGATGACCGGACGCACGTTGGCGTAGAGGTTGAACTTCTTGCGCAGGGAGACGTTGATGGAGGTAAAACCGCCGCCGACCGGTGTGGTCAATGGCCCTTTCAGGCTCACCTTGTTCTTCTCAATCAGATCCAGGGTAGCCTGGGGCAGCAGCTCGCCATGCTTCTCGAGGGCAACCAGACCCGCATCAGCGTATTCGTACTCAAAGTCACAGCCCGCATGGGTCAGGATCTGGATGGCTGATTCAATGATGCTGGGGCCGATGCCGTCGCCGGGGATCACGGTAATTTTTCTTTTGGACATGAGAGGGTTCCACTTCCAGGGTATAGGGGAGGATGGGGCTGCTTTATAGCATTTACTCAGCAAACCAACCACATTCCTTTACATTCTACTCACTTTTATCAACAGCGAGGGTGAGTCTCGTCATGGTTCACGCCCTTGCCTGCATTTTTGTTCGGCACTTTAGTCCGGCTGGGGCGGGTAGCGGATGTCCCGCAGGTTGAATCCCAGCGGAATATCCCGCTGCAAGCGCACCAGCCGCTGGGCCAGCAGGGCCTCATCCTGATGTTGGCGCAGCTTGATCAGTGGCTTGGCTGCATCCTCTTGCTGGCAGGCCTCGAGCATGGCTGCAAGATTGCAATATTGCTGCAACAACTGGGTGGCGGTCTTGGGGCCAATCCCCGGAACCCCCTTGATATTGGAACCGCTGATACCGGTAAGCGCCCAGAAATCGACCAGCTGAGCAGGGGCTACCCCATATTGCTGCTGGACGAAGGCAGCATCCAGCCAGCGCTTGTTGAAGTAGTCGCGCACCCGGATCTGCGGGCAGATCAGTTGGCAGAACCCCTTGTCGGTGGAGATGATGGTCGCCTGATGGCCATGGCTGGCGATGCCGCTTGCCAGGGTGGCTATGAGATCATCCGCTTCATCGGTCTCGGAGAGCAGGGCATCGACCCCGCACTCCCAAAAGGCATCCTGCAGGGTCGCCAACCCCTCACGCAGTTCGGGGGGCATGGGAGTTCGCCCCTCCTTGTAGGCCGGATAGACCTCCTTGCGCCAGCTATGCACCTCGCCATCGCTCTCTCCGTCAAAGATCGCAATGACATGGGTCGGCTCGCTATTGGCCAGCAGCTTGCGGCAGGTATTGATAAGGTTGGCGCGGGTTGCAACCAGCGCCTGGGCAGGGGTCAGTGCCTGCTGGGCCTGTACCGCGTGCAGACGGCGAATGAGGTTGAGGGCATCGATGATGAGCAGGTGTGGCCGGATAGTTGACATGGGGCACTCTTGGCGGTCGGGACGCCCCATTGTAACAAACCGCTCGCCTTATGGGGATTGATGGCGGTCGGGAAGGCATAGCACCAATAAAGAGGGGCGCCGATGCGCCCCTCTTTCGATGATGTATCTGTACCCTAGCGGACGATTTCGTAGCAGGGCACATACTGGCTGCCCGGCAGCTTCATCCGCTGCTGCTTGACGAAGCTCTCCAGCAGTTTGTCCATCAGGTGCATCAACTCCTTGTCTCCGTGCAGCTTGAAGGGGCCCTTCTTCTCGATGGCGCGAATGCCCCCTTCCTTGACGTTGCCAGCGACGATGCCGGAGAAGGCACGACGCAGGTTGGCGGCCAGCAACTGGGGCGGCTGGTTGCGGTGCAGATCCAGACTGGCCATGCTGGCGTGATCCGGTTCGAAGGGGAGCTGGAACTCCGGCTCAATCTTGAGGGACCAGTTGAAAGAGTAGGCATCACCGACCGATTTGCGGTATTCGCGAATTTTCGGCATCGCCTCTTTCATCACTCGGGCTACTTCAGGCGCATCGCCAACGATGATCCGGTAGAGCTTGGTCGCCGGTTCACCGAGGGTCGCCTTGATGAAGTCGTCGATGGCACGGAAGTAGTCGGCACTCTCTTTCGGGCCGGTCAGGATGATGGGCATGGGTTGTCGTTCGTTGGCCGGATGCATCATGATGCCGAGCAGATAGAGCAGCTCTTCGGCGGTGCCGACCCCGCCCGGGAAGATGATGATACCATGGCCCAGACGCACGAATGCTTCCAGCCGTTTCTCGATATCCGGCAGGATCACCAGCTCGTTGACGATGGGGTTGGGCGGCTCGGCCGCAATGATGGAGGGCTCTGTGAGGCCGATGTAGCGCCCGTTGCGCACCCGCTGTTTGGCATGGCCGACGGCGGCCCCCTTCATCGGGCCCTCCATGGCTCCCGGGCCGCAACCGGTACAGATGTTCAGCTCACGCAAGCCCAGCTCGCTGCCCACTGCGCGGGTGTACTGGTACTCGATCTCGTTGATGGAGTGGCCACCCCAGCAGACGATCAGGTTGGGATCGGCGCCAGGCAGGATCACCTTGGCGTTGCGCAGGATGGCGAACACCACGTTGGAGATATGAGTCGAATTGGTGAGGTTGACCAGCCGGTTCGATTCAAGCTGGTTGGAGACATAGAGAATGTCGCGCAGCACCGAGAAGAGGTGCTCCTGAATGCCGCGAATGATCTCGCCATCCACAAAGGCGTGCTCGGGGGCATTGAACAGTTCCAGCTTGACCCCGCGCTCGCGCCGGATCACATGAATATCGAACGATTTGAAGCGCTCCAGGATCTCCTTGGAGCTGTCGGTATGGCTACCGGAATTGAGCACTGCCAGCGAGCAGTTGCGAAACAGTTGATAGATATCGCTGGAGGCAGTCTGCTTGAGGCGATCCACCTCGAGCTGTGACAGCAAATCCATGCTGCCAACGGGATTGATGTGCGTAATCATAGGTTCCCCTTTACTCACTTGTTATCGTTGTGTTTTTCCCTGGGGAGAAAAGGGGACGCTATGTTGCATCCCCTGAGATCGATAGTAGTGGTAACAGAGGGTGGAGGGAAATAGGGCGATGACTGTTCGCTGTTTTTTTAGCCGCTTGTCAGGCCAGTGTCACTTGATCCCGACCGGTGTGCTTGGAGTGGTAGAGCGCCTTGTCCGCCCGCTCGAACACATCTGATGGGTTGTCCCCATCCTTGAACAGGGTTGCACCGATGGAAATGGTGATCTCCACCTTGGCATCGCGAAAACGGAACGGGATGCTCTTGATGGTCTGGCGCAGGGTCTCCAGCGGCTTCTGGAACTTGTCCGGGTTGATGTTGGGCAGCAACACCACGAACTCTTCTCCACCAAAACGGGCGATGAAATCAGTGTCACGCAGCGCGCTCTGCAGCGCCTTGGCGACTACTTTCAACGCCTTGTCACCCGCCATATGGCCGTAGTTGTCATTGATGTTCTTGAAGTGATCGATGTCGATGATCGCCATGCAGAGCGGAGTGCGGTAACGAAGCCAACGTTTGTACTCCTGCTCCAGCCGTTCATCGAGGGCAGCCCGGTTGTGTACCTGGGTCAGGCTGTCGAGGAACAGCTTGTGTTTTTGAATGGTCAGCCGCTTCTTGTACTCGGCGGTCTCCTCCTTCATCAAGCGCAGCTTGGACTCCATGGTGGAGAGGCGGGTGAGCAGGTGACGTTCCCGTGCTGCGGTACTTTCCCGTTCTTGAAGCAGCAGGTTGATGGCGCCCATATGGCCGGAGATGGCGCGCTTGAGCGCATCGATGGAGTTATGGCTGGCCAGAGAGTGATCGATCGCCTGCAACTCGTTGACCAGTGCCTCGCGGGTCTCTCGGGTTTCGTTTTGCAGCGCACGACCCTCATCGAGGGATTCGGTAAAGCCGACATGTACCGCGGAGAGGCTCTCGTTGAGGGAGCTGAGGAAGGCGCGGGAGGCTTTGCGCTCCTCACGGGTGCCTTCGATGATGAGCTCGATCACCTGCAGGCAGGTTTCCGCCAGCAGGGCAGGGTTGATCCCGATCAGCAGTTGGCGGCGAATATCGCTCAGGCTCTCGCCGATGGCGCCTGCAAAGTCGAGTTCGGTGATAAGCCGCTGCAGCTCATCGGCGATGCGAGCGTGATCCTTGAGATCAAACGGGTCGACATCGGGCTGGCCATCGTTGCTGGCAGTATCGCTTTCTTGTTGAGTTGCACCTGACGGTGCCAACAGGGGCTGACTTGGCAGCAGCTGGATCTTGATCGCCTGCTGGTAGAACTCCAGCAGCTTGATCACCTTCTTTTGGTGATCGGCAATGCCGTAACCGGCGGGACTTGCCAGAAATTCCTTGAGGGACTTGCGGGTCTCTTCCGGGAAGCCCTTGATGTTTTTCAGCTGTTTGGAACCAAGATCGATGGCGGTCTGGGTCAGGGTGATCGACTCTTCCAGCGCATTGCTGTGCTGCTGCAGCAATTTTTCAATGGCCAGCAGGTCGGCGTCCAGCGAGGTAAATGCGGGATTGTTATCCAGTTTCTGCTTGAGCTTGGCGAAGCGATTGTCCAGCTCGCGGTCGAAGCCACGGCAGGAGAGCATCAACTTGTTGATAAACTGGATGCCGCGAGCACGCTCTGCATCGGAAAACGACAGCACGCCGTCGAGTTCCAGCTGTTTCTGCTGAAGGGATTCCCTGAGTCTTGCCAATTGTCCTGCTACGGCAGCGATGTCATTCATTATCAGGTCGCCCTGTTGTCATTATTGTTTTTGGTGTTGGATAGCAACAGTGGTCGAACCTGGTTTCGATCCTCGCCTGTTATCTACATTATTTCCTGATGGTTATCGGCTGCCGGCTTCCTTGCAAGGCTGGGCCAATTAACCCATTGCTTTTCATGAGAAGAATTGACTTTTACCAGTCCCTTGTCAATTGCCATCAGGCCGCATTGCCACACATCTCCATTAAAAAATGCCGCTTGTTGGCAATCGATCGCCGCCAGCTCCAACCAGGCGTTTTGCTGGCATTTTTCACTGAGCTGAATGGCTCCCGACAGGGCGAGATAGCAGAGGTCAAACAGGCCATTGTGATCGAGCGCGGTCGCCGCTTTCGGCAGGAAGGGGTGACTGACAATCCCGAGGCTGATCCGGCGATCCAGCGGATAGTTGCAAGGGAAGGCGGCGATGGCGGTCAGCAGGTCTCCCGCCAGTTGATGCAGGTTGGTCACGTGGCGCTGTGGCACCACATAGAGCATGTGTCCTTCACGCAAGTCATAGATACGGCCATCTTGCGGGGTCAGGGTGTCCATATAGGCACCAAAGGCCTGCTCGATTTCTCTGCTGGCCTGATAGCCGTGGCGCTCCAGCGTGTTGACCAGAAAGGGCACCCGGAACAGCAGATAGTGCAGCTTGTCATCGAACTCGCTGGAGGGCTGTTCACTGAGGTACCAGCGATCCGATTTCAGCTGGCGCTTTGCCATCTCCCTCGGCCAGCGGTTCATCAGACGCTGCCAGTTGGCTAGCCCCGAGCGTGGCTCGATCAGCAGGGCCTCATTGGTCCGTTTCAGTTGCAGGCGGGCAGTACGCAGCTTTAGCCAGAGGGTGAAGAAGAGGTAGATAAAGAGCGCCAACAGCAGGCTGGTGGTGATACTCGACCAGAGATAGCGCTCCTGCTGGTGCTGGCTGTTGTTAAGTCGCTGCTCCAGCTCCTTGATATGTTGCACCCGCTCGACCTGGACATAGTTGTCGCGGATCGCCGCCTGCTCCATGGCTTGCTCCTGCTGGCGCACCTCTTCGCCAAGACGGTGGAAGCGCTTGTAGCTGTCGAGAGCCTGACGCAGATACCCCTTCTGCTCGTAGGCCAGCGACAACAGGCGGAATACCTCGTACTGACGGCGGGTATCACCGAGCTGATTGGCCAGCGCGCGGGCGTTCTCCAACTGCAGGATGGCGATGGCGGCCTCCTGCTTCTTCAGATAGAGCTCGCCGAGCAGCAGCAGGGTATCGATCAGCGGCTCTTTGGCATCGCTCAGTTCGTGAGACTGACGGGCCGCATTGAGGTAGTTGCTGGCCAGCGAAAGGTTGCCGCTTTGCAGGTAGGTTTTGCCAATTTCATATTTGAGCAGGGAGGCTTGTGGTCGGTTGCTCCCCTCATCGAGCAGGTCCAGCGCATTGAAGAAGTAGACCAGCGCCATATTGAGGTCGCCCTGCTCGCGGTTGAGTCGTGCCAGCACCATCAGGGAGTCGCACAGCAGGGAGGGGTTGCCGATGGAGTGGAAGTAATTGGCCGCCTCATTGGCATACTGCAGCGCTTTCTGGGGCTCCTGCTCCTGCTGGTAGAGTTTGACTATCTGGTTCGACAGCAGGCCGAGAAAGAGCGGGTCATTGAGGCTTTTGGCCTGTTGCTGGGCATCGATATATTCCCCCAGCGCCAGTTGTGGCTGCTGCAGCGCGCGATAAAGATCGCCGCTGATGGCGCTGACCCAGGCACTGGCGAGAGGATTGGGGGTCTTGGCGGCCCAGATCCGCGCATCTGCCAAGTGGGCCTTGGCATCATCGAAGTGCTGGTTCTCGATGTCGTAGCTGGTGCGTTGCAGGCGGCCATAAATCTGCAGCTGGCTCTGCTTGAGCGTGGGGACGGCCAGCTGTTCGTCCAGTTGATCCATCAGGGCGCGGCTGGTGCTCTGGTTATCCGGTTTGAGGGCCTGACTGCGGATCTTGAGATAGAGGCCGTGGGCCTTGAGTTCCGGTTGCCGCTCTTTGTCTGCCAGCGCCATCGCCTTGTCGAGCGCTTGCTGGGTGGCCTGATATTGACCCAGTTGCAGCAGACACTCCCCTTTGAGCAGATGGGCGCCTATTGTCTGGGCCGCCGTGCTGTAACTCAGGATGGGTTCGCGATAACCGAACTCCTGGCGATTGCTGATGATTTGCTGGGGATTATTGGCTGCGCGCGTCAGGAAGGCGGTGGTGATCTGGACGCATCTGGCAGGATCGGTCAGTACCATCGATTGCGCTTGTTGCAGATCGATTGAGAGTTGCTCCTTGTCCAGATCCAGATTCGGAGCTGACAGGGAGGACATCATCATGGCCAGAAAAAACAGTTGATTCATTGGATTAAGGACGGCGCAGAGGTGTTGGCATGTTATCCAAGCCCCCCCCTGCGAGTCCAGCGTTTACTGTGGTTTGCAGGTGGCCGGCAAGTGGGTTTCGTCTGGATTTTATTATCCAGCCCCTTTATCCCTGCTGCGTAAAGCATCGATTGAAACCTTTTTGCAAGTCATGGAGGGCAGTGTACCTGCCCTCTCTGTCGCAACTCGACTTTATTGGCGGATCAGACGCAAGTTGGCGGGCGCGGCTTCGAAATCGGAGCGAAACGGGTTGATGTCGAGGCCGCCGCGGCGGGTATAGCGGGCATAGACGGTCAACTGCTCAGGCTGGCAATAGTGCTTGAGGTCGATAAAGATCCGCTCGATGCACTGCTCGTGGAACTCGTTGTGTTGGCGGAACGAGATGAGGTAGCGCAGCAGCTTCTCCCGATCGAGTTTCGGCCCTTTGTAGCGGATCACTACAGAGCCCCAGTCCGGCTGGCTGGTCACCAGACAGTTGGATTTGAGCAGGTGGCTGTGCAGGGTCTCTTCTACCTGATCGCTACCGGTTGCCCCTTGCAGCAGGGACGCATCAAACTCGTAATTGTCTACCTCGATATCCTGCTCATCAATGCACTCGCCGGGCAGCAGGGCAATCTGGTGCGGCGCCTTGTCGAGGGGGAACAGGGTCACCTTGACGGTCTCACCCGCACAGGCACTCAGATCCTTGGTCAGCATGGCGGCGACTGCCTCGATAGAGTCGCAACGGGTCTGGTTGAAGGAGTTGAGGTAGAGCTTGAAGGATTTGGATTCGATCAGGTTCGCACTGGTGGCCGGAATGACTACTTCACCCACCGCCACCATCGGCTTGCCCTTGGCGTTGAGCCAGGAGAGCTCATAGAGGGTCCAGACATCGCAACCGCTAAAGGGCAGATCATCGCCCAGCTTGAGATCATCCCGGTTCAGGCTACGTGGAACCGGTTGCAGCAGGGAGGGGGTGTACTGGCTGATGTAATCGGATTGCTGGCCCAGGCTCAGGCCGGTCAGGGCGCTGGCCCCGGCGTATCTATCTTGTTTGCTCACAGGGTTGCTCACGTAATGTGCTCATGATGAGTGGAATGAAACGGGCCATTGCAGGGCCGAATGGTTGCAGCCGTCTGGCTTGGGCGTCGGCCTCTCTGTATCCCGGGTTCTGTTTCTCGGGTCACTAGGTCGGCTGGCAACCTTGTCTGTTACCGGGTTTGGTGGTGCAATAGCGGACTTTGCCAGCAATTGTGGGGATTTTCGATGTCGGATCAAGTTTTGTCTGCCCTGGAGCACTTTTTTGCCCGCTGGCAACGGGATGGCGAGGCCAGACGAGGCCTGTCCTTGTGCGAGTGGGAGTCGGACTGGCGTTCCCCCTGCCAGCTTGGTGAGCCCGCCGATGGTCGGGTGGCCTGGCGCCCTCACCAGCGCTCCGAGCCCGGCGATTTCACCGCCATGAACGAGGCGCTGGAGCTGCAGCTTCATCCCGCAGCGACCACCCTGTTTGGCCACTGGTTCAGTCGCCCCATCCCCTGCCTTTTCAAGGGGCTGCGCCTTGAATTGATCCTGCCGTGGAACGACGCGGATCTCGACCTGCTCAGGGAGAACCTCATCGGCCACCTGCTGATGCTGCGCAAGCTAAAACGAACCCCCTCCATCTTTATTGCCACCACCCGCAACGAGATGACGCTCATCTCGCTGGATAACGAGAGTGGTCAGGTGTGGCTTGAGTGGCTCGATTCCGGCCGCCGTCTGACGCTGGCTCCCTCCCTACCGGCGTTTCTGGAGCGGCTGGAGACGTTGCCGCAATAGCACCTGTTTGAGCCAAGGTTACTCATCGGAACGAAAAGAGCCTTGCCATGCGGCAAGGCTCTTTTTTATGGCATCGCGTACAGGGAACGCGCTTAATCCTTGAAATCCCAGGAGAGGTTGGAGACCAGACGGCAGCTGTCGCACTTGAAGTCGAAGATCTCGTGCAGCGGCTCTGCCAGCGCCCACTCACCGCCACAGCTGGGGCAGGGGCG